>JABFWC010000254.1 GCA_013362385.1 Pseudarthrobacter sp. | reverse complement strand
CGTCTAACCTTTAGGCTGGACGGTATGCCTGCCACACCGCCCTCCCCCGCCCGCGCCGCCAGCCCCGCAGCGGCACCGGCTGCCGCAGCCCCGGCTCCCCGAACGCTTACGGCCAAACCCCGGTCCGCCGTCGTCTTCAGTGTCATCGCCCTGGTACTGATCGGGCTGAACCTTCGGGCAGGGATCACGGGCGCCTCGGCACTCCTGCACGACCTGCAGGCATTCCTGGGCTACGGTGCGCTGGTGGCGGCCATCATCCCGTCCATTCCCACCCTGTGTTTCGCCGTGGCCGGGGCCGGCACGTCCTGGCTGACCGGAAAGCTCGGGGTCGAAAAGGCCATCCTGCTGGCCTTGGCCATGCTGGCCGGCGGGCTCCTGTTGCGGAGCATTCCCGCCACCGGGATGCTGGTGGCGGGCAGCGTGGTGGGCATGTCCGGGCTGGCCGTCTGCAACGTGGCCATGCCGTCCTTCATCCGCGAACACTTCGCCGCCCGCACCTCGCTCATGACCGCCGTCTACACGGTGACCATGACCACCGGGGGCACGCTCACGTCTGTGGCCGTGGTGCCGCTGGCGCAGGTGCTGGGCTCGCCGTCGGCTGCGCTCGGCTCCGTGGGCATCGCCGCCCTGGCCGCCTTCCTGGGCTTCCTGCCCGTGGCACTGCATGCCCACCGCAGCACCGTCCGGGCCGCCGCCGGGCACGTCTCCCCCTGGCCGCTGCTGCGCACCCGCAAGGGCCTGCTCCTGACCGCCATCTTCACCCTGCAGGCCCTGCTCGCCTATGCCCTGCTGAGCTGGTTCCCGTACATGCTCACCACCATGGGCATGAGCGCCTCGGACAGCGGGCTCATGTTCGGCCTGTTGCAGCTGGTGTCGGTGCCGGCGGGCATGGTGCTGATTGCGATCGGCTCCCGTCCGCGGATGCTGCGCCCGGCGTTCTACCTGGTCAGCATCACCATGGTGGCGGGCATCGCCGCTTTGCTGCTGCTGCCCACGGGGCTGGCCGTCATCCCGGCGATCCTGCTCGGTTTCGGCCTGGGCATCTTCCCCCTGGTGATGGTGATGATCAGCCGCAGCGGCACCAGCACCGCCGAAACAACCGCCCTGTCAACCCTGGCGCAGTCCACCGGGTACCTGCTGGCAACGGCAGGCCCCTTCGGCATGGGCCTGCTGCACAGCGCCACCGGCGGCTGGACGCTGCCCCTGGTCCTGCTGCTGGTGCTGGCAGTGGTCCAGATCATCGTGGCGCACCTGCTCAGCGGCCGCGCTTTCAGGGGAGCGAAGTAGATGTCCTTGAGTCCCTCCGTGCGCCCGCCGCTCGCCGATGAAGTCACTGCCAAGCTGCGGGAGATGGTCCAGTCGGGCGAATGGCCGCTGAACCAGCGGATCCCGTCCGAGCCCGAGCTGATGGCCCGGCTGGGCGTGTCCCGCGGCACGCTTCGTGAGGCAATCAAGGCCCTGGCCCACGGCGGCATGCTGGAGGTACGCCGCGGCGACGGGACCTACGTGCGCGCCACCAGCGAGATGTCGGGCGCGGCCCGCCGGATGTACCAGGACCACACCGAACAGCACATTTTGGAAGTCAGGCTGGGGCTGGACACGCAGGCGGCCCGGCTCGCTGCCCGGCATGCAACGGACGACGACGTCACGGCCCTGCGTGCGTTCCTTGCCGCCCGGGAACAGGCCTGGAAAACGGGGGACTTCGAAGCCTGGGCGGAGGCCGACTGGGGCTTCCATGTGCGCGTGGCCCAGGCGTCCACCAACCCGCTGCTGCATGAGCTCTATGCCAGCTTCGGCACGGTGTTCCACCAGGACCTCCTGGCGCAGTACCGCCGTCCGGGCTTCAACGGGCTCCCCCGCGAAGGGCATGAGGCCCTGCTCGAGGCCATCGCCAGCCGGGATGAGGAGGCGGCCGTGGCCACCGTGAACCGGAACCTGAACTCCTGCGCGGAGTGGCTCGCCGAATAGCCTCGCCCGGATTCGACGCGCACATTCCCTGGCGCACCCGATATGGTGCGCGCCAAGGATGCTTTTGGGGGTCGCGGAGGAACTGGGCGGATTCCCGGCTGCTAGTCT
Source organism: Pseudarthrobacter sp. (assembly GCA_013362385.1). Lineage (GTDB taxonomy): Bacteria > Actinomycetota > Actinomycetes > Actinomycetales > Micrococcaceae > Arthrobacter. Next base: position 2,642 of record JABFWC010000254.1, on the reverse strand, counting down.
CCGCGCAGGCCCGCAAAGACGTTCTTGGGCCGCTGCATCTCGCCATGCTTGGCACCCAGGATGATCACCAGCGCGGCGAACCCCGGGATGGCCCACTGCAGCATCTTGAGCTGCTGCTGCGCGCCCTTCAGTTCGTCGGAAGCCGCTGCGTGCGGCTCGGTGGCACCCTCCGCACCCTCACCGGCGAGCTTCTCCACCTTCTTGCCCAGCATGCCGGAGTAGAGGGTCACCGCAGCGCCCGCCACTGTCACCGCCGTCTTGATGACGGTGTCCCGTGCCACGCCTTCCTGCTTGGCGATGCGGCCCTTGTTCTCCCACGCGATGGCCAGGTCCGCCACGAGGTGGGACGCGAAGGCCGCCGTCTGGAACGGCGCCCACTTCATCCAGCCGGCGCTGGAAAGCCGGGTGCGCTCGGCGGGGTCCTTGGCCTGGGCCGCTGCCCCGTTCAAGCCGATGGCGCCCATCAGGGATCCGCCGAACCATGCCGCTGCCGTCAGGTCGTGGACCGAACGGGCGATGAGATTTCCTGCCATGAGTGCATTCCTAACGTCGTGAACTGTTCCGGTTGCCGCAGCTGCGGGCTTCACTTGCCGAGTCCCATCAAGGTATGGTGCGCCCATGGTAAGCACACTTACTAATGTTAAGAAAGCCCGTCTTGATCAGGGCGGACCGCGTAATATCAACGCCATGGGAAAGACAGGGACATTGTTCGGCTGGGCCTTCGGGGACCCCGCCCGTGAAGACGACGGAAACTACGTGGAAGGCCTGCAGCGCGAAGCGTTCGGCAACGCCAGCGAGACAGCGAAGGCGAAGGGCGTTGGCGTGGTCAAGGGCTCCGAAGTGTTCACTGTCCTGAGTGGGGACGACTCCCTGGTGGAACTGGACAACGCCCCGGGCCGGCTGGTGGTCCGCTGCACCGTGCACGTCGAGGGCCCCGGCGCGGAGCAGCTGCGGGCCGAAGGACCCATTAACGGCTGACATGTCCGACGGCGAATCCACCCTCAGCCAGGCAGCGGACGCTGTCGAGGAGGCGTCAAACCACAAGGCGCTGGACGTCCTGGCCCGGGCCGGATTCGCCGTGATGGCCCTGCTGCACGTCATCGTCGGCGCCATCGCGGTCGCCATCGCCCTGGGACACCCAGGGGACGCCGAGCCCACGGGTGCCATCGCCCAGCTTGCAGACAACCCTTGGGGACCGGTGGTGATGTGGGCGTGCGTCGCGTCCTGCATCGGGCTGGCATTGTGGCAGGCCAGCGAAGCCACGCTCCGGGCACGCAACCTGCCGCGGAAGGAACGGCTGGCAAAGCTGGTCTCGTCCGGATTCCTGGCCATCGCCTACGGCAGCGTGGGCCTGACCTTCGCCAACTTCGCGGTCGGGCTCCCAACCGATTCCGGCGACCGCACCCGGGACTTCAGTGCACGCCTGATGGACTCCCCCTTCGGCGTGTGGGCCCTGGTCGGGCTGGGCCTGGCCGTCATCGGCATCGGCATCTACTTCGTACTGAAGGGGCTCCGCCGCGGTTTCAAGGAAGAGCTGTTCCACTTCGACGGCACCCGGCGGGGAAGGCTCATCGACGGCCTGGGTGTGACGGGCCATGTGGCCAAGGGCATCGCCCTGGACCTCACGGGACTGCTGTTCGTGATCGCCGCCGCGAAGCACAGCCCGGATGAATCGACGGGCCTGGACGGCAGCCTCAAGGCCCTCCGCGACCACCCCTTGGGGCCTTACCTGCTGGTGGCCATCGGCGCGGGCTTTATCGCGTACGGCATCTTCGCCCTGATCCGGGCCCGGTTCGGACGCATGTAGTCCGGGCGATTGTGGGTAGGTAGGAAGTATGACCCAGGACCTGAGCCACGCACCCGCAGCGGCCGGCGGGCAGGCTTTCGCCTCCGTGTTCCGGCTGCTGAAGCTTGCCCGGCCGGACCGGCCCATCCATCCGCACGGACTCGCCCTGACCGGAGAGCTCACCAGGACCGGCAGCCCGGCAGCGCCAAGCGGGATTGCCTGGCTGGACACCACCGGAACTGACACTGTGGTGGCACGGTTCTCCCGGTCGCTGGGACTTCCGGATACCCTGCCGGACATCCTGGGGCTGGCGCTGCGGGTCACGCCGTCCACTGCAGGGCCCTCCGGCGCGGACCCGGCGGATGTCCTCTTCGCCTCCACCGGCTGGCGGATGCCGTGGCGGTTCCTGCTGCAGCCAAAACTCGACGTTGCCGGGGCGACCATGACCACGCTCATGCCATACCGGGGCCGGCGGGGACCGGTGCTGCTCGGCCTCCGCACCCGGAGCCTCCTGCCGGGCTCCCTGGCCTCGGGCGACTGGGTATTGGGCCTCTACTGGGCTTCGCCCGCCGGTCCGTGGCGGGAATGCGGCGAGCTGCGGCTGCACGCGGGCAGCAATCCGTCGGACACTGCGCTGCGTTTCGATCCCCTGGCGGACCAGCCGCCCGGTGCGCAGATTTACGGGTGGACCCGGCGGCTGCGGAAGCCGTCCTACCGGGCCGCCCAACGGCCCGCACCTCCCGCCGTCGTGCGCGGCCCAAACGGGGATTCGCACCCACGCCAGGAAAGCCCCACCGCAACCGGAAGGAACACCATGTCCACCGTTTCGCAGCAGTTCAACTCCCCGCCGTCGGAT
>JABFWC010000063.1 GCA_013362385.1 Pseudarthrobacter sp. | reverse complement strand
CGAATGGGAGACACCCAACGGAACGGTCCGGGTCACCGACTTCATGCCCCCGCGCGACTCGGTGGCTGACATCGTCCGCATCGTTGAGGGGATCAGCGGCAGCGTCCGGATGCACGGCGAGCTGACCCTCCGGTTCGATTACGGGCACATCGTCCCCTGGGTGCGCCGGGACAAATACGGCCTGCACGCGATCGCCGGCCCGGACGCCGTCTACTTTGTCACCCCTGCGCCGCTGCACGGCGAGAACCTGCACACCCTTAGCGATTTCACGGTCAATGCGGGGGAGAAGGTGCCGTTCGTGCTCACGTGGGCGCCCAGCCATGTAGGGCGGCCGGTCACGATGGAGGCCGAAAAGGTCCTGGAGAGCACATTTTCGTTCTGGCGCGGGTGGTCCTCGCAATGCACTGTGAAGGGGGAGTACCAGGACGCCGTGCTGCGTTCACTCGTCACGCTCAAGGCGCTGACGTACGGCCCCACCGGCGGCATTGTCGCCGCCGTCACCACCTCGCTGCCCGAACAGCCCGGCGGCCCGCGCAACTGGGACTACCGCTACTGCTGGCTGCGGGACGCCACCATGACCTTGCAGGCGCTGCTCGCCGCGGGCTATACGGCGGAGGCCGCCGCCTGGCGGGACTGGCTGCTCCGGGCCGTGGCGGGTGACCCCGCGGACCTGCAGATCATGTACGGGATACACGGCGAGCGGCGGCTTCCCGAGATGGAGCTCTCCTGGCTCAAGGGCTATGAAAATTCGACGCCGGTGCGGATCGGCAATGCCGCCGCGGAACAGTTCCAGCTTGACGTTTGGGGCGAGGTGCTCGACTGCCTTGCCCTGACCCGCAACTCGCTGCTCAAGCACACCGATGAGGCTTGGGATGTGCAAGTGGCGCTGATGGAACACCTCGAAACCATCTGGGACCAGCCGGACAACGGGCTCTGGGAAATGCGGGGCCCGCGCCGGCACTTCACCCACTCGAAAGTCATGGCCTGGGTGGCCGCAGACCGCATGGTAAAGGGGGTGCGTGAATCGGGGCTGCCGGGCCCGGTAGAGCGCTGGGAGGCGCTGCGGGACACGATCCGCGAGGACATCATGGCCAACGGCTTCGACGCCGAACGCAACACGTTCGTCCAGGCCTACGGCCGGCCCGAACTGGACGCCAGCCTGCTGCTGATCCCGCGGGTGGGGTTCCTGCCGCCCGACGACCCCCGGGTAATCGGAACCATCGAGGCAATCCAGAGGGAGCTGACGCAGGACGGATTCGTGCTGCGGTACCGGCCGGAGGAGAGCGACGACGGCCTGCCCGGAGACGAGGGCGTCTTCCTGGCCTGCTCCTTCTGGCTGGTGGAGGCACTCCTGGGCGCGGGCCGCCGGGAGGAGTCCAGGGAGCTTTTTGAACGCCTGCTGGAACTGCGCAACGACGTGGGGCTGCTCAGTGAGGAATGGGCGGTGAAGGCGCGGCGCCAGCTTGGCAACACCCCGCAGGCCTTCAGCCACTTCGCCCTTGTGACTAGCGCCATTGAGCTGCATCAGGATACGGTTCGGCGCAGTGATACTCCCATTCCGCCGGATACGGCGGATTCGCGCTGAGGCGGCACGGACCGGGACTGCAACTTCTCCTTCGCAGAATAGATAAGTATACTTACTAACACTTCATGGCGTGCTTCCAAGCACATGCCGTGACTGACCGAGGAGTGATAGCTATGGCCGGATACTTTGAGCTCGTGGACGCCCCCGACGGCGGTTACCGCGTCAGGATGCTGGACGGGGCGGGCAACCTCATGGCCATTTCGGTAACCTTTCCGACCAAGAGGGCGGCCGTTGCCGGCGTTGCCATGGCCCGGGAAATTGCCGGCACCGGACTCATCCGGGACAAGAGCCACGATGGTGCAGGCTCAGTGATCCGCGACCGCGTGCGGCCCGTCAGCGTACCCAAGGAGGAAGCGGCGCGGCGCAAGAAGCTGACTCCCGTGCACCGGGCCGTGGTGGGCTGATGGCCGCCGCCGCACCCCCCGGCGCTCGCCGGGGGGTTCTTTTTGACGTCGACGGGACGCTGATTGATTCGTCCTACCTCCACACCATCTCGTGGTGGGGTGCATTCCGCCAGTACGGCTACGACGTGCCCATGGCCAGCATCCACTACTTCGTGGGGATGGGCGGCGCCCGGCTGGTGGACAACCTGCTTCCGGACGGCCGGGACCGTGCCGAGGACGAGGACATCATGGCCAGCCATGGTGCCCTGTATGCCTCGCACTGGCCTTCCCTCCGGGCCTTCGACGGATCCAAGGACCTCCTGGGTCAATGCCACGCGGGCGGGCTTGCGGTGGCACTGGCCTCGTCGGCGCGGAAGAAGGACCTGCAGGTCATGCGCGACGTCCTGGACGCCGATGCCTTCATCGACGCCGCCACCAGCGCCAACGATGCCGAGGAAAGCAAGCCTGCACCCGACATCCTGCAGGCGGCGCTGGACGCCGTCGGAATGGATGCCGCCGACGCCGTCTACGTCGGGGATGCTGTCTGGGACATGAAGGCTGCCGCAGCGCTGGGCATCCCCTCGATCGGCGTGACCTGCGGCGGTGTCAACGCCGCCGAGCTCCGGAAGGCGGGAGCGGCCGAGGTGTATGACGGCCCGCGCGACCTGCTCGACAACCTCGGCTCGAGCGCGATCGGCCGGCTCCTGGCCTAGAGCGGCTGTCCGCCCGGCACTGAACCCTCGTCGCCGGCAACGGCGGGCTTGGCCCAGGATACGGCCACCTTGACGGAGCCGTCATCGTTGCGTTCGATGGCCGTCACGATGTCCGCGGCGGGCGCGCCCATTTCGCTGATCCGGGTGCGGTAGGTGCTGACCAGCTCAGCAAGGCTGGCCTCCGTCCATTCGCCCGGGCGCATGCGGGTGGAAATCTCGACCGGTTCCGGCTGGTACAGCGACATGGTGTTCCTCTTTCGTTCGCGGATCGGGCATGCCTGGTGCGTGGCCCTTCCAACGCTAGGAGCAGCCGTCCTTGACCACAAGGCTTCATCAGTATGCTTACTTTTTTCGCGCAAACCCGGTAGCGTCGAAGGACGCTCTGCAACGAAAGGGAGACTGTGAAAGCACTGACGTGGCAAGGGAAACGGTCGGTGAGCGTGGAGGAAGTCCCCGATCCTGTCATCCAGGAACCGACGGATGCGATCATTCGGATCACCTCCACCGCCATCTGCGGCTCGGACCTGCACCTCTATGAAGTCCTTGGCCCCTACATGCACAAAGGCGACGTGATCGGCCACGAGCCGATGGGCATCGTGGAGGAGATAGGCAGCGCCGTCACGAACCTCCGCAAGGGCGACCGCGTGGTGGTCCCGTTCAACATCTCCTGCGGCTCCTGCTACATGTGCAAGCAGGGCCTGCAGTCGCAGTGTGAAACCACCCAGGTGCGGGAGAAGGGCTCCGGGGCGGCGCTTTTTGGCTACTCCGAACTGTATGGTTCGGTGCCCGGCGGGCAGGCCGAATACCTGCGCGTTCCGCACGCCGACTACGGGCCGGTCAAGGTGGGAACCGAACTTCCGGACGAGCGCTACCTCTTCCTTTCCGACATCCTGCCCACCGCCTGGCAGGCCGTGGAGTACGCCGATGTTCCGGCCGGCGGTACGCTGGCCGTGTTCGGCCTTGGCCCCGTAGGCCAGTTCGCCGGCAGGATCGGTGTGCACCAGGGCTACCGTGTCATCGGCGTCGACCCCGTCCCCGAACGCCGGGCCATGGCTGCCCGGCACGGTGTGGAAACACTGGACTACAGCAAGACGATCGGCGAGGAACTCCGCGAGATGACCGGCGGGCGCGGCCCCGATGCGGTAGTGGACGCCGTCGGAATGGAAGCCCACGGCTCTCCAGTGGCCGGCTTCGCCCACCAGGCGCTGGGACTCCTGCCCGACAAGCTTGCGCAGAAGGCGATGGAGACCGGCGGCGTGGACCGGCTCGCCGCGCTGCACGCCTCCATCGACGCCGTCCGCCGCGGCGGCACGCTCTCCCTGAGCGGCGTGTACGGCGGGCAGGCCAGCCCGCTGCCGATGCTCACCATGTTCGACAAGCAGCTCCAGCTGCGGATGGGCCAGTGCAACGTGCGGCGCTGGACGGACCAGCTGCTGCCGCTGGTGGAGGACGACGCCGATCCGCTGGGTGTCATGGACCTGGTCACCCACCGCTCAAACCTGGATGGTGCGCCCGCCCTCTACGAGAAGTTCCAGAAGAAGGAAGACGGCTGCATCAAGGTGGTCCTGAACCCGGCGGCCTAAGCCGCCGGGCGAGGTTCCGGGCGAGCCGGCGTCCTAGGTGAGCTTCACCTGGCGGTTCATGTCCTTGTACAGCAGGTAACGGAACTCGCCGGGGCCGCCGGCGTAGCAGGCCTGGGGGCAGAAGGCGCGCAGCCACATGAAGTCCCCGGCCTCCACCTCCACCCAGTCGTTGTTCAGCAGGTACATGGCCTTGCCCTCCAGGACGTACAGGCCGTGCTCCATGACGTGGGTTTCCGGGAACGGGATGACACCCCCGGGCTGGAACGTCACGATGTTCACCTGCATGTCATGCGCCAGGTCGTTGGAGTCCGTGAAGCGGGTGGTTTTCCAGACGTCGTTGGTATCCGGCATGGACGTGGGCTCCACGTCCTTCTCGTTCGTGACGAAGGACTTGGCCTCGTAGCCCTCAAGCCGCTCATAGGCCTTGCGGATCCAGTGGAAGGACACGACGTCGTCAGATACGTTCTCCAGGCCCCACT
>JABFWC010000198.1 GCA_013362385.1 Pseudarthrobacter sp. | reverse complement strand
TCAATCCAGCCCGTTCCTGCTGGCAAAGTGCACTCACGACGTCGACTGGCTTTCGTTCATCATTGGCAGCCCGCCCGTGCGGGTGTCCTCGTTCGGCCGGTTGACGCATTTCCGGCCCGGCGAGGCGCCCGAAGGCGCTTCCACGCGGTGCACCGACTGCCCGGCAGAAGCCGGCTGCCCCTACTCCGCGCTCAGGATTTACGGCGCCGGCCGTCCCGGGGGCAACACGGAGCCGGACCCCGCCAGGGCATACTTCGCCGAGGTGGTTGACCCCGGCGGGGACCGGGAATCGCTGTGGCAGGCCCTGGCCACCGGTCCGTATGGCCGCTGTGTCTACTCTTCGGATAACGACGTGGTGGACCACCAGGTAGTGAACATCGAATACGCGGACGGGACGACTGCCGCCTTGACTGCCACTGCGTTCACCGCCGCCGGACCGCGCCGCACCAGGATCTTCGGCAGCCACGGGGAGGTCTCCGTCGAGGCGGGAACCATCTCGGTGTACGACTTCCTGACCGGGAAGACAACCGTCCACAGGGTCCCTGCACCCATGCCCGGCGTCAAGGGCGAAAAGCACGAGGGCGGCGACCGGGGACTCGTAGCGGCATGGGTGGCAGCCCTCGGTGCCGGGGACTGGTCCGGGATCGTCTCCGGGCTGGAAGAGTCCCTCATCAGCCACGCGGTTGTCTTCGCAGCGGAAGAGGCGCGCCGCACCGGAACCGTGGTGTCCGTCAGCCCTTTCAGTCCTCCCGGCTGACGGGGTCGACGGAGACCACGGCCAGGAAGCCACGGCCCAGGATTTCGGGGGAGCGCTCATCCGAACCCGCCACCGCATCGTAGCGGCCCAGCTCCACCGGCCTGGCTTCCCCTTCGCTGACCGTCGCCTGGCCCTGCAGCAGCACTCCAAGCTGCCCTTCGAAGACGGGGTGTGCACGTTTCCTGGACAGCTCGATGATGGATGCGAAGCCCTTGAAGGCACCCTTTCGCGCGATGACATTAAGGTCCCTTATGTCCCCGGTGGGGAGCTTCGCCGAGGTGGCCGCGCCGCCGTCGAACCTGTACGGACGGTACTTTTCCACCGGCTGCTCGGAACCGTCCACGGTGAGCAGCAGCAAGTCGCCCTCGACGACGGTCAGCACCCGCTCCATCCCGGGGAAAGGCGAAAAGTCGCCCGCCTTGGTGACATCTGCGATGCTCACGCGCCAGTCCCACCCGCCGTCCGGCGCGGCCTGGCGGGCAATTTCCCTGGTCACGCCGCCGCCATTGCGCCATGGTTCGGCCTTGAGTCCTGCGAAGCGGATGATCTGCATCAGGCCAGCCTAGTTCCCCGCCAGCCTCCGGCGTCGCCGGTTCTGCCCGGTCCCTGCTACTCTCCTGCGGGGGGTCAACACGAAAACAGCCTGAAGGAGCCGGGAATGTTCGTCAAAGTGTGTGGTCTCAGCACGCCCGAATCGGTCCGTGAAGCCGTCGACGCCGGAGCGGATGCCCTGGGATTCGTCCTCACCGCAAGCCCACGCGTGGTTTCGCCGTCCCAGGCCGCAGCCCTGCTCGCCGACGTGCCCGGCGGAGTATCCCCGATCGGCGTGTTCCGCGACGAGCCGGTGGCGGACGCCGTCGCCATCGCCCGCGCCGCGGGCCTGGAGTGGATCCAGCTGCATGGGCAACGGTCAAGGGCGGACGTGAAAACAGTGCACGACGCCGGCATGAAGCTGGTCCGGGCCGTCACCATGGGTGCCGCCCCGGAGGAGTTCGAGGACTGGGGCGAGGACCTGCTCCTGATTGACGCGGCGGTCCCCGGCTCCGGAAAGTCGTGGGACTATGCATCCGTGGCATCCCTGCCCGCGCTCCAGGGCAGGAAGTGGCTGCTTGCGGGCGGCCTGGAGCCAGGCAACGTGGGCCAGGCGTCCGCGGCTGCGCACGCCTGGGGCGTGGATGTGTCCTCCGGGGTGGAGGCCTCCCGCGGCGTCAAGGACCTGGCAAAGATCCGCGCCTTCGTGCAGGCGGCCAAGGCGGGCGCCACGGTTTAGGCGCCGGCAGGGCCAACCCGGTTAGGGCCAACCCTGGGCCGGGCCAGGGTAGTCCCCCATCTTTGCGCCAACCTTTGCTTTAACGGACCGCTTTTGTCGGTGTCTGGGGGCAGAATGGCTCCATGAAGACACTCCTGAACATCATCTGGCTGGTTTTCGGCGGCTTTTGGCTGGCCTTGGGCTATTTCCTCGCGGGCGTCGTCTGCTGCCTGCTGATCGTCACCATTCCCTGGGGCATCGCCTCGTTCCGGATTGCGGCGTACACGCTGTGGCCGTTCGGCCGGATGGTGGTGGACAAGCCCGGCGGCAGCGGCGTCTTCTCGCTGCTGGGCAACGTCATCTGGCTGCTGGTGGCGGGTATCTGGATCGCCGTGGGGCACGTGCTGACGGCGTTTGCCATGGCAGCGACCATCATCGGGATCCCGCTGGCCATCGCCAACCTCAAGCTGATTCCGGTGTCCCTCATGCCGCTGGGCAAACAGATCGTGCCTACCACCACCCCGTTTGCCAGCAACTACCCGGTGAGGCCCTACTACCGCTAAGGGCCCGTCCGGTCCGCGCCGGAACGGAATGCGCCCGGACCGGGGGCGCCCGGACGGAATGCGCCTGGACCGGGGGCGCCCGGACGGAATGCGCCGCCGCGCAGGATGGCTACGGACTCGCTGTCATCCAGTTCGGCCGCGATGTCCACGTCGGCGGTGTAACCCCCGCCTGACAGTTCCCGGCCGCTGGAACAGTGGTGCAGCAGGTCACGCAACCGCGGCTCGGAGGCCTCGAAAACAGCCAACGCCGCAACCGCCTCGGGAGCGTACCCATGCCTGCCGTCTTCGGCCTCGTAGCCGCCTTTGCCCGTGGCCACCAGCCCGGCGATGAACGCGCCCGCCCCGATCTGGTCTTCGACGGCGGGGCGCAGCGTGCCGTCCGGCCACCTCTCCCCGGCCGCAACCACCGCCACTACAGCGTCGGCGGGAAGGTTTCCGGCCACCCAGTCCGCGGTGGCGGCCGCGTTGCGCAGGCACGCCACCGCCACGACCGGCACTTCGGCCGCCAGCGCGTGGCACAGCTCCGCCCCGTTCGGGGAGGGCAGGACCAGCCGCTCCAGCGCACCGGCCTGCCGGATGCTCGCGGGCGAAAGGCTGAGCCCGCCGCCGTCCCGCGGCCCGGCAAGTTGTGCCTGGTGGTGCGCGGCGAAATCCTCGGCGCTGGTGTCCTTCCAAGGGTAGGGGTAAACCTCTACGCCGCGGTCGAGGGCGACGCTGAGACAGGTGCCAAAGGACAGGACATCCACCACTACGGCAATATCGGCGCCGGGTGCCACGGTCCGGGCGCCCTCCGGCCCCCAGTCCAGCCTGACCTCGAAGGGCAGCTGCCGGTGCGCGGCGCTGGCGGAGTATGTGTGGCGCGGGTTGGACCGGGGTGCGTTCACGGCAGTTCGCCTTCCAGGTTGCGGCGGGCGGCATCCAGCCAGAGTTCCTTGGCCCGCGGATGGTGGAACAGCGGGTCCAGTTCCAGCAGGTGACGGACGACGGCGGCGCGCCCGGCTGCGAAATCGGCGTCGCCGATATGCGCGTAGTCCTTCCGGACGGCGGCAACGTAGCGGGCGTATTCCTCCGGTTCCCCGCCGAGGACGGAAAGGTCGGCGTCACAGAGGAGGGCGCCGTCGTCGTCGCCTGCGTCCGGCCGGTGGTCCGACGTGAGGCGGACCAGCCGCGCAACTTCGGCCACGTCCGCCTCCGGAAGGCCGTTCTCGGCCAGGCGTTTCTCCGCCAGCCTGGCTGATTCCTCTTCGTCCTGGCCGGCGGCGCCGCGGTACACGGCATCATGGAACCACGCCGCCAGCAGCACGGTGCGCGGCGGTTCCGCCGGTTCGGTGAGCAGGTCCAGGGACTCCAGGACCGAGAGCAGGTGGGTGCAGCCGTGGTAGTGGCGGTGCGGTTCGCTCCACCGGTCCAGCAGGTCCAGGAACAAGGCGTCGTGGCCGGGCATGATGGCCTCCCAGCGGTTCTGGAGGGGCACCTTCAGCGACTTGTTGCGCCGGCGGGCCGGGATCCGCAGTCCGCTGGCGATGAGCTTGCGGACCAGGACCCTGCCCTCCACGGCAATCGCCCCTGCCGCCACCAGGTCGCCAAGGCGGCGTTCCGGCACGTCGTAATGGTCGCCGTCGAACGCGCGCCCGGGAATCCCGGCAGCGGCGGCGAAGGCGTGCAACTCCTCGAGGGAGCTGTCCGAGACCATGTGCGAAAAATGCGTCCCGTGGGCAGGCCATAGCGGCGGGTCGATGTAGATGGCCATGGAAGGAAGTCTAATGCTGCCTCGTGCCGGACTGACCGGGCCTTCCGGCGCCTCCTGTTGCTCCTTCTTTGCGGATTAACCAACAACATAAATCCGCAAATGCGGTTTAGAATCGGGGCATGGCCCTTATTCGCGTTTCCGAGGCAGCCCGGTTCCTGGGCGTGAGCGACGATACCGTACGCCGCTGGACGGACAACGGAACCCTCACGCCCCTGCGGGATGAATCCGGCCGCCTCGCCGTGGACGGACTGGAACTGGCTTCGCATGCCCGCAAGCTGGCCCAGTTGCCCGAGGACCCGCAGCGCAGCGGCAGTTCCGCCCGGAACCGGTTCGTCGGACTCGTCACCGACGTCATTGCCGACAAAGTGATGGCGCAGGTGGAGCTGCAGTGCGGCCCGTTCCGGGTTGTCTCGCTGATGAGCAGCGAGGCCGTGCGTGAAC
>JABFWC010000215.1 GCA_013362385.1 Pseudarthrobacter sp. | reverse complement strand
GGAACACCGCCAGCAGGCAGCCGGCGAGCACCATGATCCCGGCCAGGGTCAGGTCGCGCGGAAGCCACACGACGGCGTTGCCGCCCGAGGCCAGGGAGGGATCCCGGGTGATCAGGTTGAGGCCGCCCGGCGCGAGTACCCACCAGAGGATTCCGGCCGGAATGCCGGCCGCAGCGGGGACCAGCAGCAGGGGCCAGGGCAGCCGCGCGGGGCGGATGGATTTGCTCATGCAACACACCTTAACAAAGGTTCCCTCCGGTTCCGGGTGCACCGGCAGGGGTACGCGGAGGTGCTGCTGCCGGTTTTGCCGCGGCGGCCCGAAACCCCAATAGGCTTGGAGAAAGAGATACGCCACTTACTGCCAGGAGTTCCGGTGACCGACAACAGCGTGCCGTTCGAGCAGACGTTCAGGGAGATGTTCCGGCGCCATGCCGCGGGCGTCGCCATCATTACGGTGAACTACCAGGATGAGCCCTACGGCTTCACCGCGACCTCCGTGGCCTCCCTGTCCGCGAAGCCGCCGCGGTTCACGTTCAACATGGCGCGCAGCTCAAGGTCCTGGCCCGCCGTCGCCAACACCCAGTACCTGGGCGTCCACATGCTGGGACTGGAAAACCAGGAGCTGGCCGCGCGCTTTGCCCGGCCCGGCAACAGGTTTGAGGGCAACCACTGGGAAATCGGCCCGCGCGGCGTGCCCGTCCTGAAGGACGTCGCCGGATGGCTGATCGGCGAAATCCAGATGCGGCTGTCCTTCGAGAACAATGCCGTGGTGGTGGTGCAGGTGGTGGACGGCCAGGTGGGCGGGGACGGTTCCCCCCTGCTCTACCACGGCGGAAGCTATGGGCAGCCGGTCCCGCTCGACTACGAAATCTGACCCCGGCAACGCGGGCCCGGCAGGAAAGGCGCGGACGACGGCGGGAGCCGGCTCCCGCCGTCGTCCACTCCTTGTCAGGCGTCCAGGCAGGCGGGGCCCAGCAGGACTTTCAAGTCACCGAACAGGGAAGGGCTGGGGTTGACCCGCAAGTGCACGGGCAGGCCCATGATCTCCGTCCGGGTGTCCCCCTGCAGGTGCAGCCGGACCTCCGAATTCCCGCGGTGCGTGCGCAGCACGTCGCCCAGTTCCGTGACCACGGCCTCGGTGGCCTTGTGCGTGGGCATGGTGATCACCAGCGGGCCGTTGAGTCCTTCGCTGAGGTCCGGAACGGACAGTTCCATGCAGTTCAGGGTGATGGCGCCGTCGTCGCGCTTTTGCAGCCTTCCCTTGACCACCACGATCAGGTCCTCGGCGAGCACCGAGGCGATGGGTCCGTAGACCTGGCCGAAGAACATGACCTCGATGGAACCGCCCAGGTCTTCCACCTCCGCACGCGCATAGGCGTTGCCGCTGGCTTTGGCGATGCGCCGGCTCAGTGAGGTGATCATTCCCGCGATGGTGATGATGGCGCCGTCCTGCGGCCCGTCCTCGCCGAGGATGGTCGTGATGCTCATTTCCGCGTGCTGGCTCAGCACCCCCTCGAGGCCCTGCAGCGGGTGGTCCGACACGTACAGGCCCAGCATGTCCCGCTCGAACGACAGCTTGTCCTTCTTCTCCCACTCCGGCAGGTCGGGAATTTCGATGCTTAGCGACGACTCCGATTCGGATTCCTCGAAGCCCGCGAAGAGGTCGAACTGGCCGATCGCCTCGTTGCGCTTGAGCGTAATCACCGAATCGATGGCCTCTTCATGGACCATCGCCAGGGCGCGGCGGTTGTGGCCCAGTGAATCGAAGGCCCCGGACTTGATCAGCGATTCGATGGTCCTCTTGTTGCAGACGACGGCGGGAACCTTCATCAGGTAGTCCTTGAAGGAGGTGAACGCGCCCTCGGCCTCACGGGCCGCCACCATGGCCTCAACGGCGTTGACGCCGACATTCCGGATGGCGCCCATGCCGAAGCGGATGTCGTTGCCCACCGGGGTGAAGTTCAGGGCGGACTCGTTGACGTCCGGCGGCAGCACCGTGATGCCCATGCGCCGGCACTCATTGAGGTAGATGGCCGACTTGTCCTTGTCGTCACCCACGGAGGTCAGCAGCGCGGCCATGTATTCGGGCGCGTAGTGCGCCTTCAGGTACGCGGTCCAGTAGGAGATCACGCCGTACGCGGCCGAGTGCGCCTTGTTGAAGGCGTAGTCGGAGAACGGCAGGAGGATGTCCCACAGGGTCTTGACTGCCTCCATCGAGTAGCCGTTGTCCTGCATGCCCTGGGAGAAGCCGGCGAACTGCTTGTCCAGCTCGGACTTCTTCTTCTTGCCCATGGCGCGGCGGAGGATGTCTGCCTGGCCCAGCGAGTAGCCGGCCAGTTTCTGCGCCACGGCCATGACCTGTTCCTGGTACACGATCAGGCCGAACGTGCCGCCGAGGATCTCCTTGAGCGGCTCCTCCAGTTCGGGGTGGATGGGGATGACTTCCTGCACCCCGTTCTTGCGCAGCGCGTAGTCCGTGTGCGCGTTGGCACCCATCGGGCCCGGGCGGTAGAGCGCCAGGACAGCCGAGATGTCTTCGAAGTTGTCAGGCTTCATCAGTTTGAGCAGCGACCGCATGGGGCCGCCGTCGAGCTGGAACACGCCAAGGGTGTCACCGCGGGCCAGGAGTTCGTAGGATGCGGCGTCGTCCAGCTCAAGGTTCTCGAGGTCCAGGTCGGTCCCGCGGTTCATCTTGATGTTCTCGAGGGCATCGGAAATGATCGTCAGGTTCCGCAGCCCCAGGAAGTCCATCTTGATCAGGCCAAGGCCCTCGGACGTCGGGTAGTCGAACTGGGTGATGACCTGGCCGTCCTGGAAGCGGCGCATGATCGGGATGACGTCGATGATGGGGTCCGAGGACATGATGACGCCGGCCGCGTGCACGCCCCACTGGCGCTTCAGGCCCTCGATGCCCAGGGCCGTTTCGAAGACCTTCGCGGCTTCGGGGTCGGTGGCGATCAGCTGGCGGAAATCCCCGGCCTCGGAGTACCGCTTGGCCTCCGGGTTCTGGATGTCCGCCAGCGGAATGTCCTTGGCCATGACGGCAGGCGGCAGTGCCTTGGTCAGCTGCTCGCCCATGCTGAACGGGTAGCCCAGCACGCGGGACGAGTCCTTGAGCGCCTGCTTGGTCTTGATGGTGCCGTACGTGACGATCATGGCCACGCGCTCGTCGCCGTACTTCCGGGTCACATAGTCGATGACCTCGGAGCGGCGGCGGTCATCGAAGTCGACGTCGAAGTCGGGCATGGAGACGCGGTCCGGGTTGAGGAAGCGCTCAAAGATCAGGCCGTGCCGCAGCGGGTCGAGGTCGGTGATGCGCATGGCGTAGGCGACCATGGAGCCGGCACCGGAACCACGGCCCGGACCCACCCGGATGCCGTTGTTCTTGGCCCAGTTGATGAAGTCGGCAACCACCAGGAAGTAGCCCGGGAAGCCCATGGAGGTGATGACGCCGAGCTCATAATCGGCCTGCTTGCGGACCTCATCCGGGACCCCGCCCGGGTAACGGTACTTCAGGCCCTTGTCCACTTCCTTGACCAGCCAGGAGGTCTCGTCCTCGCCCGGCGGGCAGGGGAACCGGGGCATGAAGTTGGCATCGGTGTTGAAGGACACCTCGCACCGCTCCGCGATGAGCAGGGTGTTGTCGCAGGCCTCGGGGTGGTCGCGGAAAAGCTCCCGCATCTCCTGCGGGGATTTGAGGTAGTAGCCGCTGCCGGAGAAGGCGAAGCGCGATCCGCCGTTGTCGTATGTCGGCTCCAGCAGCGTCGAGCCGGACTGGATGGCCAGCAGGGCCTCGTGCGCCTTCGCGTCGTGCTCGTGCGTGTAGTGGAGGTCGTTCGTGGCCACCAGCGGCAGGTTCAAGTCCTTGGCCAGCCGCAACAGGTCGCCGGTGACGCGGCGTTCGATGTCCAGGCCGTGGTCCATCAGTTCGCAGAAATAGTTTTCGGCGCCGAAGATGTCCCGGAACTCTGCCGCCGCTTCCAGGGCTTCGCGGTACTGGCCAAGGCGCAGCCGGGTCTGGACCTCACCGGACGGGCAGCCGGTGGTGGCGATGAGCCCCTCGGAGTAGGTGTTGAGCAGTTCGCGGTCCAGCCGCGGCCACTTGCCGAAGACGGAGTCCAGCGAGGCGATGGAGGAGGCACGGAAGAGGTTCCGCATGCCCACGTTGTTGTAGCTCAGCAGCGTCATGTGGGTGTAGGAACCACCGCCGGAAACGTCGTCCTTGCGCTGGGATTCGTCGCCCCACCGCACGCGCTCCTTGTCGGTCCGGGCCGTACCGGGAGTTACGTACGCTTCGACGCCGATGATGGGCTTAATGCCCTTGGCCTGCGCCTTCTGCCAGAAGTCGAACGCCCCGAAAAGGTACCCGTGGTCAGTGGTGGCAAGGGCGGGCATGCCCAGGCGCTCGGTTTCATCGAACAGCTCCCCCAGGCGGGCAGCTCCATCCAGCATGGAATATTCGGTGTGGGTGTGCAGGTGGACGAACGAATCATTGCTGGAACTCACCGCACTATTCTAAGCGCTGCCTCCCGGGCGTCCGGATCCGCCCGGGCGTGTCAAGGCACGGCGTGTCAGGCTTGCCCGGACCCCAACACGTCCAGCGCGTAGGCCAGGTCCTGCGGATAGCTGCTGGTGACCGTGACGCGATCGCCTGTCACCGGGTGGTCGAACGCCAGTTCCCGCGCGTGCAGCCACTGCCGGGTGAGCCCGAGGTTGGCAGCCAGCCGCGGGTCAGCACCGTAGGTGAGGTCACCGGCGCACGG
>JABFWC010000115.1 GCA_013362385.1 Pseudarthrobacter sp. | reverse complement strand
CTACTGCATGGCCACCCGGCCGAATGTGCGGCGCCAGGGCCACGGCACAGTTGTCCTCCGGTCGCTGCTGCACGCAGGGGAGCAGGAAGGGTTGTCCGGCTACTGGCTGCTCGTGACGGCGGCCAACCACGGGGCGCAGGCCCTTTATGGCAAGGCGGGCTTCACGACGGCGGGCAGTTACCTGTACCGGCAGGAGCGTCCCCGCCGCCCGCTGACCGGTTGCTGACCGGCGCAGGCGGACGGGCCGTTGCCGCGCGGCCTACCCCGCCGGGTCTGTCACCGTGACCCGCACCGAGCAGGCATCGGCGGCGGCCTTCCTGACGACGGCGGCACGGGGCTGGGGCACATCCAGGTAGCCAAGGCGGGGCAGCTTACCGTACTCCCGCAGGGCAGGGTCCCCCAGGACCAGGTCGGCCAGGGCCCGGTCGCCGCCGGGGACCACGTATTCGAACGTGGCACTGCGGAAAACCTGCGCTGCCTGCTCCGCCACTGCCGCCACCAGCGCATCGGCCTGGTTGGACCTGCGCCGGGCAAACCGCTGCTGTGACTGCCCGCCTGCCGCAGTGCGTGACTGGACGTACCGGGTGCCGGCCTTGGACGCCAGCAGCACGCCCTCGCTGGCCACGCCGATCCCGTAACCGCCGCGCCGTACCAGCAGCAGGCCGAGCCGGCGGGGCTGGGACGCCAGGGCGGCCAGCCGTTCCAGGGGGCCGCTGCCCCGGCCGGGCCTGCCATCATCGGGCCACGGCGCCTGCAGCAGCGCAGCGGTGCCGTCGGCTGCCAGCAGGCGGAGGCCGTCGTCGTCGTGCAGCCGGAAGCCGCCGTGCGCGGCGCCGAACCGCTCTGCCCAGCCGGCCAGGCGGGCGCCGGAAACGTACGCCGTCCGGACGGACGGGGCACTACCGGCGGCAGCAGGGGCAGGCATGGGCTTTCCTTCCATAGCGGAACGCGGACGGCGCGCGGATGCGATGGAAGTAGCCTATCTAGGTGGATGATCTCTTCGGGCAGGGCCCTGACAACGACGACGACGAGGGTCCGGTCGCCGCGGGACGCGGCGGCGACGGCTCCGGCACCGGGGGCAAGGCGCCGCGCAGTCCGCTGGCCGTGCGGATGAGGCCACGGACCCTGGACGAAGTGGTTGGCCAGCAGCACCTGCTGGGCCAGGGCTCGCCGCTGCGGCAGCTGGCCGCGGGAGCCGACGCCGGCGGCCCGGCCGGACCCAGTTCGCTGATCCTGTGGGGACCTCCCGGCACCGGCAAGACCACGCTGGCGCATGTGATCGCCCGCGGACCGGGGCGAAAGTTCGTCGAACTGTCCGCCATCACCGCCGGCGTCAAGGACGTGCGCCGGGTCATGGACGACGCCCTCACGGCCCGTGACCTGTACAAAACCACCACCGTGCTGTTCCTCGACGAGATCCACCGCTTCAACAAGGCTCAGCAGGACGCGCTGCTGCCCGGCGTCGAAAACCGCTGGGTGGTCCTGGTGGCAGCCACCACCGAAAACCCGTCGTTTTCGGTGGTCTCGCCGCTGCTGTCACGTTCCCTGCTGCTCACGCTCAAGCCACTGACCGACGCCGACATCGAGGGCCTGCTGGTGCGCGCAGTTGCGGACCCGCGGGGACTGGGCGGCAAGGTCCGGCTCAGCGATGAAGCGCTGGAGCACCTGGTGCGGCTGTCCGGCGGCGACGCCCGCCGGGCGCTGACCGCGCTGGAAGCGGCGGCGGGCGTTGCATTCGGTGACGCGGACGACGTCGGCCGTTCCCTTGGGGAGGAAGGCGCGGCGGAGGACGGTGGCACCGCCGAGCCGGTCACTGTTGACCTGCCCCACACCGAGCGCGCCCTGGACGTCGCGGCCGTCCGCTACGACCGGGCGGGCGACCAGCACTACGACGTGGCCAGCGCGTTCATCAAGTCCATCAGGGGCTCGGACGTGGACGCCGCACTGCACTACCTCGCCCGCATGCTCGAAGCGGGGGAGGACCCGCGCTTCGTGGCCCGCAGGATCGTCATCTCCGCGGCGGAGGATGTGGGCATGGCGGACCCCACCGCGCTGCAGACCGCCGTGGCTGCTGCGCAGGCAGTGCAGCTCATCGGGATGCCCGAAGGCCGGATCATCCTCGCTGAAGCGGTGGTCCACCTGGCCACGGCACCAAAGTCGAATGCCGCCTACATGGGCATTAACAAGGCGATCGCGGACGTCCGGGCCGGCCTCGGGGTGGGGATACCCGCCCACCTGCGCGATGCCCACTATCCCGGGTCCAAGCAGCTCGGCCACGGCGTGGGCTACAAGTACGCCCACGACGCCCCGCATGCCGTTGCCACACAGCAGTACCCGCCGGACGACCTGGTGGGCCGGGACTACTACCAGCCAACCGGCAACGGCGCCGAACGCGAGATCGCGCAGCGGCTGGAGCGGCTGCGGAAGATTGTCCGCGGCAAGTAACCACGTGGTAAGCTGAATCCTTGTCTGGCAAGGCGCCGGCGCACAATCTCCCCAATTCCGGTTGGCAAGGTTATGCCCTGCGCCCAGTAGCAAAAGGCAGCGGTTGGCCGATGCTCTCCATGATGGAGGCCAGTAACACTGACACACCGCAGATATTGGAAGGACACAAGTGGCTAACAACACTCGTGCTCGCCGTCAGGCCCGCCTCTCGCGGTCCCTCGGCATTGCTCTGACCCCCAAGGCCGCCAAGTACATGGAGCGCCGCCCGTACGGCCCCGGTGAGCATGGCCGTGCCCGCAAGAAGCAGGACTCCGACTACGCCGTTCGTCTGCGCGAAAAGCAGCGTCTGCGCGCCCAGTACGGCATCCGCGAAGCACAGATGACCCGTGCCTTCGAAGAGGCCCGCCGCACCAAGGGCCTGACCGGTGAAAACCTCATCGAACTGCTCGAAATGCGCCTTGACGCCCTGGTCCTGCGTGCCGGCTTCGCCCGCACCATCGCCCAGGCCCGCCAGCTGGTTGTGCACCGCCACATCATGGTTGACGGCGTCCGCGTTGACCGTCCGTCATTCCGCGTCGGCGAGGGCCAGCTGGTCCACGTCCACAGCCGCAGCGAGACCATGGTCCCGCTCCAGGTTGCCGCAGCCGGCGCCCACCGCGACGTCCTGCCCGCCGTCCCGGCCTACCTGGACGTCAAGCTGGAGGCACTGCAGGCCCGCCTGGTCCGCCGCCCCAAGCGCTCCGAAATCCCGGTGACCTGCGAAGAGCAGCTCGTCGTCGAATTCTACGCACGCTAAATCCCAGCAGCGTATCCAAAGAAGCCCGTGGCAAGCGCCGCGGGCTTCTTTGTATGTAAGGTACTTGGGGGACATCTGCGCAACGCACCTTCCGGGGCCGCGCGCGATTGCACTCAACCACGGAACTTCGAGGAGATGAAACGTCTATGTCTGGTGGCGATATTGCCGGCCTGATCGCTGCCGGGGTGTTCGCGCTCCTGGTGCTGCTGCTCGCAGTGCCCATCCTTAAGCTGGGGAAGGTCTTCGACGAAGTGCGCGCGGCCATCAGGTCCATCAGCGACGGCGCCACGCCCCTGATGGATGAGGTCACCGCCACGGTTTCCACCACCAACCAGCAGCTGAAGAAGGTGGACGGCATCTCGTCCAACGTCTCGGACGCCTCCGCCAACATTTCGGCACTGTCCTCCCTCGTTGCCGCAACGGTCGGTTCCCCGCTCATCAAGGTCGCCGCCTTCAGCTACGGGGTCCGCACGGCCCTCGCCAACCGCCGGAAGCCCGCAACCGGGCGCCGCAGCCGCTAGATTCAGAAAGAACGGGAATGAAACGACTTGTCTGGATGGGAATCGGCGTGGCCATCGGCGTCATCGCCTTCCGCAAAGTGACCCAAGCCCAGTCCAGCCTCGGCCCTGAAGGCCTCAACCGCGCCGTCGGCCGGCTCGCCGACGGCGTCTACGACTTCGCCGACGCCGTGCGCGCAGGGATGCGCGAGCGGGAAACGGACCTGCGGAGCGCCCTCGGCGTCGAACCGGCAGACGCAGTCCGCCGCTGAAACCGCGGGCACGCCCGCACAGAACCAAACCGGCAGGGACCACCCACGGAACCCGCCATCTGAACGAACTTTCCGCGCCGCCCGGCGGCGCGGACCACGAAGGGTAAGAAAACAGCTCATGAAGTCGCAGGAGATCACCAAGCGCTGGGTGGACTTTTTTGTCAGCAAAGGCCACACCGCGGTTCCTTCCGCATCACTGGTCTCCAGCGACCCCTCGCTGCTGTTCACGGTGGCCGGCATGGTCCCGTTCATCCCCTACCTGACTGCCCGCGAAGAAGCGCCCTACTCACGCGCCACCAGCGTGCAGAAGTGCATCCGCACAGGCGACATCGAGGAAGTGGGCAAGACCGCCCGCCACGGCACGTTCTTCCAGATGTGCGGCAACTTTTCCTTCGGCGACTACTTCAAGGAAGACGCCATCAAGTTCGCCTGGGAGCTGCTCACCACGGGCGTTGAGGACGGCGGCTACGGCCTTGAGCCCGAGCGTCTCTGGGTGACGGTCTACGAAGAGGACGACGAAGCCAGGGACCTGTGGCTGAAGAACACCGGCGTCCCCGCCAACCGGATCCAGAAGATGGGCAAGTCGGACAACTACTGGCACACCGGCCAGCCCGGCCCCGCCGGCCCCTGCTCGGAAATCTACTACGACCGCGGCCCCGCCTACGGCGTCGAAGGCGGCCCCGAAGCCGACGACAACCGCTACGTCGAAATCTGGAACCTCGTGTTCATGCAGTACCAGATCGACAACGTCCGCTCCAAGGTCGACTTCGACATCGTCAGCGAGCTGCCGAA
>JABFWC010000028.1 GCA_013362385.1 Pseudarthrobacter sp. | reverse complement strand
GATGGCCGCGGCGGAAAACATTGCGAGCGCACCGATGCCGAGGATCCAGATGGCGAGCTGCCAGCGGTCCCGCCGGAGGCGCTGGCGCCAGAGTGTCAGGACAACGGCCACGTCAGCCACGCCCCTTCGCAGTTAGCAGGTGCCGACGGGAACCGTGCTTTCCGGCGTCCGTAGCGGCCGTGTCCGTCGCGGCCGTGCCCGGGGGCGCAGACACATCGCCGTAATGGCGCAGGAACAGTTCCTCGAGTGAAGGCGGGGTGATGGTCAGGCCCTGGACGCCCAGGGCGCCCAGGGTGGGAAGCACCTCCGCCACCCGGTCCGAGTCGGCAGTGAACCTGACCCGCCCGCCGTCGCGCGCCAGGTCATGGATGGCAGCCAGGGTGCCCAGCACCTGCGGGTCCAGGCCGTCCGCGGCGAAGGAGATCTCTGTCCGCGTGAGGTGGCGCAGGGAGTCCAGGGTCCCGCCGTCGACAATCCTGCCGGCGCGGATGATGCTGACGCGGTGGCAGAGCACCTCCACTTCGGAGAGGATGTGGCTCGAAAGCAGCACGGTGGCGCCGCGTTCGACGGCGGCGAGCGTCTCACGGCGGAACACAGCCTCCATAAGCGGGTCAAGGCCGCTCGTGGGCTCGTCGAAGAGATAGAGTTCAGCGTCGGTGGCGAAGGCGGCGATCAGGGCGACTTTCTGGCGGTTGCCTTTCGAGTAGGCGCGGCCCTTCTTGCCCGGGTCGAAGTCGAAGGCCTCGCACAGCCGCGCTTTGCGTTGGCGGTAGGCCTGTCCGTCAGCGGTGCCGCCGCGCAGCCGGGAGAGAAGGTCGATGGTCTCGCCTCCGGACAGGTTCGGCCAGAGCCGCACGTCACCGGGAACGTAGCCGAGTTTATGGTGCAACTCGACGGCCTGGCTCCAGGGTTCGAGGCCGAGGATGCTGGCCGAGCCCGAGGTGGCTTTGGCCACGCCGAGCAGGATGCGGAGGGTGGTGGACTTGCCGGCCCCGTTGGGACCGAGGAAGCCATGGATCTCTCCGCGCTGGACTTCCAGGTCGAGCCCGTCCAATGCGTGGACGCGGCCGAAATGCTTGTGTAGATTCACGGTCTGGACAACGGTGCTCATACAGCCAAGTCTTTGAAGTTTTCACAAGTTTGTGAAGGTACTAAAGTCCCAATTATGCCCTCCAGTACCCAAACCACCTTCCCGTCGACGGCGCCGCTGTACGCGGCGGGCTTCGTCACCGCCTTCGGCGCGCACAGCATTGCGGCGGGGCTGGGTTCGCAGAGCGGCAACATTGGCCTGACCCTGCTGAACCTCGGCATCCTGCTGGCCCTGTACGACGTCGCCGAGGTGTTCCTGAAGCCCGTCTTCGGGGCCCTGAGCGACCGCATCGGAGCCAAGCCCGTCGTTGTCGGCGGCCTCCTGGCCTTCGCCGCGCTGTCGCTGATCGGCCTCGGGGCGGCCGATCCGCTCATCCTTGCCTTGGCCAGGCTGGGACAGGGGGCTGCGGCGTCGGCGTTCTCACCGGCGTCGTCCGCGATGGTCGCCAGGATGGCGCGCGGCGGGAAGGCGGGCACCTACTTTGGCCGGTACGGATCCTGGAAGAGCCTCGGGTACATCATTGGTCCGCCGCTGGGAGCGGGCCTCATCCTCGCCGGCGGCTTCCCCCTGCTGTTCGGCGCACTCGCAGGGCTGGCGGCGGTGACGGCAGTGTGGGTGCTGGTGTCCGTGCCGCACCTGGAGCCGCTGCCGCGGAAGCGCTACACGGTGATGGACCTTGCCCGGCAGGTGGGTGAGCGCCGGTTCCTGGTCCCCACGCTGGTGCTGGCCGCCTCCACGGGCGCCCTCGGTGCCGCCGTCGGCTTCCTTCCCGCGCTGGCCGCGCGCCACGGGCTGGACGCTTTTGCCGGCACGGCCGCGGTGAGCGTCGTGGCGCTTGGCTCGGTGCTGACGCAGCCGTGGATCGGCAGGCTCCGGGACCGGGGCGAGGTCAGCGACAAGAAGGGCACGACGACGGGCCTGCTGCTGGTTGCCGCAGGCGTGGGTTTGGTTGCGGCGGCCCCGGGCGTGGTCACCATATTCGTTGCCGCGGCCTTGATCGGGGCCGGCATCGGCGTGGCCACGCCGCTGGGCTTCGCACACCTGGCCGACACCACGCCCCCCGAGCGGATGGGCCGGACCATGGGTTCGGCAGAGCTGGGCCGGGAACTGGGCGACGCCGGCGGCCCGCTGCTGGTGGGCGCGATCGCCACGGCAACCGCCCTGCCGTTCGGGCTGGGAGCCTTGGCGGTGCTGGTGGCCGCGGCCAGCATCCCCAAGCTGCCGCCGGCTTACACGGTCCGGCCGGACTGACCCGCCGCTCTTGCTGCCGCAGCCCTCCGGCTTTCTATGCCACGCTTAAAGGCGATGACTTCTTCACGCCAAGTATCCGCCAGGACACCCGCCCGGCCCGCCCCGGGCTCCGGCTTCCTGTTCGTGCTGTCCACGCTGGCGTGCATCGCGGGACTGGTGGCCACCTACTACTTCTTCGTGCAGACCACCACGGGCCAGTTCATCGACGAGTCGGCGCTGGCCGAGGCCGTGGAAATCCACGGGCCCGCCGGCAAGGCCGCCACCCAGTTCCTGGACCTGCTGCCCACCATCTCGCTGGTGATGGCCGCCGTCGTGGTCCTGTTCGTCACGGTGATCCGGAGGCATTGGGCCGAGGCGGGCATCGCCGTGGCCGCCTGCGTCGGCGCGAACGTCGCCACCCAGGTCCTGAAGGACCTCCTGCCAGCCAGGCCGGACAAGGGCGTGCTGACCCTGGAGCTGAACTCGCTGCCCTCCGGGCACACCACGCTCGCGGCCTCGGCGGCGGCCGCTGTGTTCCTGATGGCGTCACCGCGCTGGCGGCCCATGGCCGGGTTCATCGGCGGGACGTTCGCCATCGCGTCGGGCGTGTCCACCCTGATCAACCAGTGGCACCGGCCCGCGGACGTGGTGGCCGCGTTCCTGCTGGTGGGCGCGTTCATGATTCCGGCGGGCTGGCTGATCCTCCGGCGCGGTTCCTGGAACGCCTGGGAGGGCTTCAACCGCCACATCGGCTCGGCCCGGATCTGGCTGGTGCTGCCGGTGCTGATCGGGCTCGCATCGGCCGCGGTGGCCGCCTATTCGTTGATCCTGATTGCGCCCAGCCCGTGGCAGGAGGGCAGCACCACCAACTACTTCTGGGCGGGCATCTCGCTGATCGTCATCGCCGGGTACCTGGCCACCGTGGCCACCACGTCGCTGTTCGCGTTCGCCGCGCGCCGCTGGGACCCGCCGCGGCGGTGACGGTTCCGCTGCCGGTTTTTCCGGATCCTTGAGCCGGACGCACCATCAGCCCCGCGGACGTTGTCGCAGGACCGGAACGAGCATTTAGGTGAGGACGTCAATCCGCTTCCGCAGGAGGCAGAACTCGTTGCCCTCGGGGTCTTCCAAAACGTGCCATGACTCATTGCCGGTCTGCCCGACGTCGGCCGGCCGCGCCCCAAGGGCAAGCAACCGTTCCAGCTCCGCAGCCTGGTCCCGGTCCGTCGGGTTGACATCTATGTGCAGCGGAAGGCGGCCGGTCCTCGGGTTGTCGCTGGGGCTCAGGATGATGGTGGGCTGGAGGCCGCCGAAGCCGGCCTCGGGACCGATCTCGATCGCACCGTCCTCCCTGTCCAGTTCGACGTAGCCAAGGACGTCACACCAGAACCGCGCGAGCGTTTCGGGATCGGAGCAGTTGAGGACCAGTTCGCTGATTCGGCATGCCATGGGACCCAGTGTACGGAAGGCCGCCTGTTCCGACACGCAAATCCCTTTTTGCGGCGCCGGGGTCATCAGGCATCTGACCTGCGGTTTCTTCCCGGCAATGGCTCAAGACCGGCAGATCCAACTTTGACGGAACCTTGAGGGATTACGGCAGTGTAATTTGATCCGCCTCCGACAAAGTGTTCCCATCGGAGCCGCCAAGGCTCAACAGGTCTCGCGGATTACCGCAAAAATTTCTAGGGGAACGACATGAGCAAGATTGCAGGACGCAAGAAGCGCATCATCGGCACCACCGCTGCCCTGGTCGCCATCGGCGGCGGCGCGGCTTTCGCCTACTGGACGGCAGCCGGCAACGGCAGCACCAGCACCAGCGCCGGTACTTCCAAGAGCTTCACCATCTCGAGCAACGTGGCCGGGGATGCCCTCTCCCCCAACGGCCCCACCCAGACCTTCACGTTCACGGTCACCAACCCGAGCGATGCCGGTGTCCAGAAGGTCACGGCCGTCACCGCCAAGGTCGCCACCTCCACCGGCGCCGACTGGACTGCGGTCTCCGGCTGCTCCAAGGACGACTTCACCGTGGGCACGCCCGTCTTCACGGCCAAGGAACTCGCCGCGGGGGCTTCCGCAACCGGCACCGTAACGCTCCAGATGATCGACAGGCCCGGAGTCAACCAGGACGGCTGCAAGAACGCCTCCGTGCCGCTCTACTTCTCGGCCAGCTGAAGAGGGCAGGGACTTACGTTCCTGACCCGGAGCGCCAGCTTCCTGGCGCGATGGTGAAGAAGTTCGCCTCTCCCCCCCAAGGCCGACAACCGGAAGGTCCCCATGCCCGCCACCAGCTCCCCCGAAACCCGCCCGGGTCTTCGGCGGGAGCTGGTGGTCCTTAAAGGTGCCATACGCTCCGGCGCCGCGGCCGCCGTCGTCCTCCTGCTGGCCGTCCTCCTGGGAGCGGCACCGGCAGCAGCCTACTGGGCCGCCTTCGGCAAGGGAGGCGCGACGGCGTCCGTCGCCACCCTGCTCCCGCCCACCAACATTTC
>JABFWC010000068.1 GCA_013362385.1 Pseudarthrobacter sp. | reverse complement strand
TCACCCGCTTCTTCATGACCATCCCGGAGGCCTGCCAGCTGGTCATCCAGGCCGGTGCGATCGGGGCCGGCGGCGACGTGCTCATCCTTGACATGGGCGAGCCCGTCCGCATCCTGGATGTGGCGCAACGGATGATCGCGATGTCGGGCAAGGACGTGGAAATCATCTACACCGGGCTGCGGCCGGGCGAAAAGCTGCACGAGGAACTGGTGGGCACCGGCGAACTGGACGAACGCCCGCTGCATCCGAAGATTTCGCACACCCGCGCCACCGAGCAGGATCCGGACAAGCTGGACCTCCAGGTCTGGCTGGCCCGCTGCGAGGCGGAACAGGGGTTCAACGGCGCCATTACCGACGACGAGTCCGACGATGCGGGCGGGATCAGGGTAGCGTCATGATGCCGCTGGTCCTGGTCGCCGTCATCACCCTGCTGGCCAGCCTGCTCCTGCCTTTTGCGGTCAAGCCGTGGCTCGTCCGGATGGGTGTGGTGGACGTTCCTTCGGCCCGTTCATCGCACGTCAAGGTCACCATCCGCGGGATGGGTGTGGCCGCGGCCCTGGCCACGGCCATCGGTTACGGGGCAGCCGTGCTGCTTGGCGTGGTCACCGTGGACCGTTCGTTGTCCGCCGTCATGCTCGGCATCATCGCCGCCTGCGCTGCGGTGGGCTGGATTGAGGACCTGCGCGGAATGTCCATCCGGGGCCGCGCCGCCGCCCAGCTGGGCATTGGTGCGGCGGGATCTGCCCTACTGATCATGCTCACGGGCCAATCGTTCTGGTGGCTCCCGCTGGCTGCCGTGGCAATCGCCGCATACGTCAACATCGCCAACTTCATGGACGGCGTCAACGGAATCTCCGGACTGCACGGAGTCACGGCGGGCGCCGCCTATGCGGCGGCAGGATTGCTGGCCGGGCAACCCTGGCTGACTGCGGGCGGAGTGGTGCTGGCCATGTCCTTCCTCGGATTCCTGCCGTGGAACCTGGGCCGTGGCTCCGTTTTCCTGGGGGACGTGGGCAGCTACCTGCTGGGGGCATCCGTCGCTGCCCTCGCCGTCGCAGGTTTCCTCGGCGGCGTCTACGTCGAGTACGTTCTTTCCCCGATCCTGGTCTATGCCGCGGACACCGGGTACACCCTCCTGCGCCGGATCAAGGCGGGGGAGCGGTGGTACGCCTCGCACCGGGAACACGTCTACCAGCGCCTCACCGACGTCGGCTTTTCGCACCTCCAGTCGGCCTTGACTGTCACCGCATGCACCGCTGCCGTCATCGTTCTCGGGTTTGTCGCCGCCACGGCGCCGCTTCCCATTGTGGCCTTGTGCGTGGCAGGAAGCCTCGGCGTGCTGGTCCTGTACCTCGCCAGTCCCGGCCTGATCGGACGGTACCGGCGCCGGTCGAAGGTGACCCGCCTCCCTGTCACCTAGCGGTGTTCTATCTCGTGTAGAATTTAAGGGCAGCCCAAGCTGCTACTCCACCCCTTGCCTCCTGGCGATCAGCCATGTGGTGCCGACGATTGGGATCGAATGACCTCCAACGCCGAGTCCGGATCTGCCTCCGGCAAAGGACACGTTGGTGCTTCCGGTCCCACCCGTTCACTCTGGCTGAACCTGCTCAAGCGCAGCTCATTTGCCGCAACGGCCGGGCTCGTCCTGTGCGCAGTCCCTGCCGCCCTCCTTAACGGGGGAACCGGCGCGGTATCCAGTTTCCTGGGCGGCCTGCTGGTGATGCTGTTCTTCGGCATCAGCCTGCTGGTCGGCCACTTCGTGGGGCGCCGCAACCCGTCCGGCGCGATCGGGATGTTCGTAGCCACCTACTTCATCAAAGTGGTCGGCTTCGCCGTCGTCCTGTTCGTTGTCGGCGCTCCTGCGTGGCTCCACGGCCGCTGGTTCGTCATTGGCGCGGTGGTCGCCGTGGTCCTGTGGCAGGCTGCGGAGATCCATGGCTTCAGCAAGGCCCGCCTGCAGATCTACAACGATCCAGAGGACAAGGAGAACCCCGATGCGTAACGCAAGGAAACGCGGTGCGGCCGGCAACCCCGCTTCGGGCTTCGGCACGTCCGCTCCCGGTGTTTCCGGGGACAACTCCGACGGCGGATACAACGCCGGAATGGCCGTCTTCAGCTACATCATTGGCGGAATCATCGTCTGGAGTTTGATAGGGTGGGGACTGGATTA
Organism: Pseudarthrobacter sp.; assembly: GCA_013362385.1. GTDB lineage: Bacteria > Actinomycetota > Actinomycetes > Actinomycetales > Micrococcaceae > Arthrobacter. Next base: position 2,633 of record JABFWC010000068.1, on the reverse strand, counting down.
CGTGTGGGGAACGCGCTGGATCGTGCTCGCAGGCGCTCTGCTTGGAGCCGTCGGAGGTTTCTACCTTTCCCATATGCATGGCCTTACCAGTTCCCGCAAAAACGCTGGTGAGGGCCATACTGCCAGCGGGCCGTCCCAGGACGGCGACACTAATGCCAAATAATTTCACAGGGGGAACAGCAGGCTGTCAGGCTGCCGGACCCCGCCCAACGCCCAATGATGGACACTGCAGAGAGGAAACGCGTTGATCGCGCTTGCGCTCCCGGCCCAAGATTCAGGAGAGTTCACTCCTCCTGGTATTAACGAAATGCATTTGCCGGCAATCCTGCCGTGGGGTGCCGCAGAAGGATTCTCCAAGCAGATGCTGCTGGTCCTCCTCTCTGTCGTCTTTATCGCCGTCTTCTTCGTGCTGGCCGCACGCAAGCAGCAGCTGGTACCCGGCAAGCTCCAGTTCGCCGGCGAGGCCGCCTACGGTTTCGTCCGCAATGGCATCGCCAAGGACATCATCGGCGGCCGGGACTTCATCAAGTACGTCCCGCTGCTGTTCAGCCTGTTCTTCTTCATCCTGGTCAACAACATCTACGGCGCCATCCCGCTGTTCCAGCTCCCCACGTTCTCCCACGTGGGCGGTGCCTACGTGCTGGCCGGCCTCGTCTACATCACCTGGATCGCGATCGGCATCCGGAAGAACGGCCTGCGCTACTTCAAGCTGGCCACCGTCCCCTCGGGCGTTCCGTGGTACATCCTGCCGATCGTCATCCCGATCGAAATCATCTCCAACTTCGTGGTCCGTCCCGTCACGCACAGCCTCCGTCTGTTCGCGACCATGCTCGCCGGCCACCTGATTGTGATGATTGCCGGCTCCGGCATCGAGTTCCTGATCTCCCAGGAGAACATCCTCCTCAAGGGCACCTCAGTGCTGGTGCTGGCAGGCGCGATCGCCATGTACATGCTTGAGGCCCTGATCATGGTCCTGCAGGCCTACGTCTTCACGCTGCTGACCGCCATCTACATCGAAGGTGCACTGCACGCGGACAGCCACTAGGCGACAAGGCCGGCGGCACGCACCCGCCCCGGCACCCAAGAGACTTCCCCTCGCGGGGATGAAGCAACCCAAACAACCTGCCACACAGGTGGCATCTTGAAAGGAAAAAAAATGGAAGGCTCCATCAACGGCTCCCTCAACCTCATCGGCTATGGCCTCTCGGCTATCGGCGGTGGTATCGGTGTGGGTCTCGTGTTCGCTGCCTACATCAACGGCGTTGCCCGCCAGCCGGAGGCCCAGCGCGTCCTGCAGCCCATCGCATTCCTTGGCCTGGCGCTGACCGAAGCACTCGCCATCCTGGGTCTGGTCTTCGCTTTCGTTCTCAAGTAAACCCCGGGAACTTCAGCGAATATCCAGAACCGAGTAGATAAGGACGGGTGAAATATGCATCAGCTGATCATCTCAGCCGCCGCTGAGGGCGACACCAACCCCCTTGTTCCCAATGCCTGGGAAATGCTGGTTGTCTTCGTCGGCTTTGCCATCCTCTTCTTCATCGTGGTCAAGTTTGTTGTCCCGATGTTCGAGAAGACCTTCGCCGAGCGTGCCGAGGCCATCGAAGGCGGCATCGCCAAGGCTGAAAAGGCGCAGGCTGAGGCGTCTGCTGCACTCGAAGAGTACAAGCAGCAGCTGACCGACGCCCGCACCGAAGCCAACCGGATCCGTGAGGAAGCCCGCGCCGAAGGTGCCCAGATCCTGGCGGACCTCAAGGAGAAGGCGGCAGCCGAGTCTGCCCGCATCACCGCGCAGGCACACGCACAGATCGAATCCGAGCGCCAGGCGGCCGTCGTGTCCCTGCGCTCCGAGGTAGGTACCCTGGCCACCACCCTCGCCGGCCGCATCGTGGGCGAATCGCTCAACGACGACGACCGCGCAGCCCGCGTCGTGGACCGTTTCCTGGCTGAACTGGAGTCCCAGAGCGCAGGTGCAGCTAAGTAATGGCAGGCGTATCGAGCGAATCGCTGGCGACAGCGCTGGCCGCACTGGAGGCCAAGCTTCCCACCGCGTCGCTGCAGCTGGCAAAGGAACTCTTCGGAATCCTGGAAATGGTTGACAGCTCGGCCGGCCTGCGCCGCGCCCTGACTGACCCGTCCCGCACCGGTGACGAGAAGTCGGCGCTGGTCAGGCAGCTGGTTGGCGGGAAAGTCTCCGCTGATGCCGCAGAGATCGCGGGCGGATTGGCCGGTTCACGCTGGGCCTCGGCGCGGGACATCGGCGATGCACTCGAGACTCTTGCCGCAACGGTGGTCATTTCCGTTGCTGAAAACAAGTCGGCCGTTTCTGCCTCCGGCATCACCGGCCTGGAAGAGCTGGAGAATGACCTGTTCTCCTTCAACCAGGCTGTGGCTTCCAGCCACGAGGTACAACGTGCTCTGTCCGAACCGCAGGCCAGCGCGGCAGCCAAGACGGCCCTTGCCGAAAAGCTGGTGCCCGGCGTCAGCGAGGAGGCAAAGGTCCTCATCACGCAGGCGGTGAACCAGCCCCGCGGCATCAAGGCCACCCGTCTTGTCGAGCGGTTCGCCGAACTGGCGGCCAAGCGGCAGCAGCGCTGGATTGCAACGGTCAGCGTGACCCGGCCCCTGACATCGAC
>JABFWC010000418.1 GCA_013362385.1 Pseudarthrobacter sp. | reverse complement strand
TTCTTCCTTGTCCTGCTCGGCATCGCGAGCCTGTCCATGGCCTGGTTCGCCGGTTTCGTGGTCTACCGCCTCTTCAAGGGCCAGAAGTAGACAACCCCTTTCCGGAGCACCCGGAAATATCTCGAGGTAATACCAATGCCCATTGAGATTCCTACAGATCTGACCCCGGAACTCGTCCCCCTTTCCTGGCTCATTGGCGAGTGGGAGGGCCGCGGCCGGCTGGGCAGCGGCGACGAGGACTCCGAGCACTTCGAGCAGCACGTCTCCTTCACCCACAACGGCCTGCCCTACCTGCAGTACCGCGCGGAAAGCTGGCTGACCGACGACGAAGGAACGCGCCTGCGTCCGCTCACCGTTGAGACGGGCTTCTGGGCATTGGAGCGCAAGCAGCTCGATGCCGACGGCGGTCCCGGGCTGGTGCCGGCAGACATCGTTCCTGTCCTCAAGAGTGCCGACGAGGTGGAGGCGCTCCGCAACAAGGACGGCGGCTTCGATATCTCCGTATCCATCGCGCACCCGGGTGGCATCAGCGAGCTGTACTACGGCCAGATCAAGGGCCCGCAGATCCAGCTGACCACCGACATGGTCATGCGCGGCAGCCATTCCAAGGATTACAGCGCCGCCACCCGGATCTTCGGGTTGGTGGACGGGAACCTTTTGTGGCGTTGGGACGTCGCAACAGGAGGGGAAAGCGGAAAAGGGCTGGAGGCGCACGCCTCGGCCTTCCTGAAGAAAGTTTCATAACCCCAAGGGAGCGGCGCCGTGGAAGATGCAGGGACAGCCAGGAACTACAGCGACCTCAAGGCCGTGTTCTTCAACGGCACGCTGAAGAAGTCGCCCCAGACATCCAACACGGACGGCCTGATCAGGATCAGCCGCCGCATCATGGAAAAACAGGGTGTCACCACCCGTGTGATCCGCACCGTCGACCACGATATCGCCAGCGGCGTGTACCCGGACATGACCCAGTACGGCTGGGCCACCGACGAATGGCCGGACCTCTATTCCACCGTCCAGGAAGCCGACATCGTGGTGGTGGCCGGTCCCATCTGGCTCGGGGACAACTCCTCCCAGACGAAGAAGCTGATCGAACGCCTCTACGCCCATTCGGGGGAACTGAACAGCAAGGGCCAGTGGGCGTTCTACCCCAAGGTGGGCGGTTGCCTGATCACCGGCAACGAGGATGGCATCAAGCACTGCTCCATGAACATCCTCTACAGCCTGCAGCACATCGGCTTCAGCATCCCGCCCCAGGCGGACGCCGGCTGGATAGGCCCTGTTGGGCCCGGTCCCAGCTACCTCGATGAAGGCTCAGGCGGCCCTGAGAGCGACTTCACCAACCGGAACACCACGTTCATGACCTGGAACCTGCTGCACCTGGCCCGGACCCTCAAGGATGCGGGGGGCTATCCCGCCTACGGAAACCTGCCCCAGGAGTGGTCGGCAGGAACCCGCTTCGATTTTGAAAACCCGGAATACCGCTAAGCCCCGGAGACTTCTACTTCATATGACTACCCCCAGCCCTCTCTTGTCGCGTCCCGGCGCCGTCGAGGCCGCAGGCCCCGACGCCGGTGTCGCCGCCCACTACGGTGAGCCGCTGCGCGAGCAGCGCGCACTCGCCGCCGGAACCGCCGTCGTCGACCTCTCCCACCGGGGCGTGGTGACCGTCACCGGACCGGACCGGCTGAGCTGGCTGAACACCCTGTCCTCGCAGCAGGTCGCCGCGCTGAAACCGGGCGAGTCCACTGAACTGCTGCTGCTCAGCGTGCAGGGCCGCATCGACTTTGACGCCAGGGTCATTGACGACGGCGGGACCACCTGGCTGATCGTCGAGGCCACCGAGGCTGCACCGCTGGCCGAGTACCTGAACCGGATGAAGTTCATGCTGCGGGTGGAGATCGCGGACGTCTCGGCGGACTGGGCAGTGGTGGCCGCCACCAGGCCGATCCCGGAGTGGTCAAGCTACCTTGCCTGGCAGGACCCCTGGCCGCACGTTGGTGCCGGCGGCTACTCCTATGCCACCGTCCCGGAAGAGTCCCACCCGGGTATGGAGCGCCCCTGGTTTGAATACCTCGTTCCTGCAGGCGAGCTGGAGGACGCCGTCGCCGGGCGTGCCCTGGCAGGCGTCCTCGCCGCCGAGGCGCTCCGCATTGCCGCCTGGCGCCCCCGGATCGGCGCCGAAACCGATGACAAGACCATCCCGCACGAGCTGGACCTGCTCCGCACCGCCGTGCACCTGGCCAAGGGCTGCTACAAGGGCCAGGAAACCATTGCCCGGGTGCACAACCTCGGGCACCCGCCGCGGCGCCTGGTTTTCCTGCAGCTGGATGGTTCCCAGCACACCCTGCCCCAGGCCGGAAGTGCCGTGATGGCGGGGGAGCGGAAGGTGGGAACGGTGACGTCCGTGGCCCAGCATTACGAGATGGGACCGGTGGCACTGGCGGTCGTAAAGCGTTCGGTGGCCCCTGATGAAATACTGACGGTCCTGGACGGAGACGAGCCTTACCCTGCCGCCCAGGAACTTATCGTTGCCCCGGACGCCGGCCAGGTGGTGGGGCGCCAGACCGGATTCCTGAAGGGGCCACGCTGATGACAGACAACACCGCCGCCGCTGCCGCGGACACCACGGGGCAGCACGACGACGACGCCGTCGCCTTGGCGCACACGCTTTTCCAGGCTGCCCGCGAAGGCAATGACGGGCTGCTCGCTGCCTACCTCGACGCCGGCGCTCCCGCCACCCTGACCAATGCCGCGGGTGATTCGCTGCTCATGCTCGCCGCCTACCACGGCCACGCCGGCACCGTCCGGCTGCTCCTGCAGCACGGCGCCGATGCCAACACCGCCAACGACCGGGGGCAGACCCCGCTCGCCGGGGCGGCATTCAAGGGCTACACCGACGTGGCGCGGGTGCTGCTGGACGCCGGAGCCGATCCGGATGCCGGCGCACCGTCCGCCCGTGCCGCAGCCCAAATGTTCGCCCGCACGGAGATCCTCGACCTGCTGGGCTAGCCTTCCCCGGTCCCGCCGGGCACTCACCGAAACCACCAAAGGATGACCGCGTGGAAAACGTAGCAAAGCCCTGGCCCGCACTGTGGTCCCTGGTGATCGGGTTCTTCATGATCCTGATCGACACCACCATCGTTTCCGTGGCAAACCCGCGGATCATGGAGGGCCTGGACGCCGACATCAACTCCGTGATCTGGGTGACCAGCGCCTACCTGCTGGCCTACGCCGTTCCCCTGCTCATCACGGGACGGCTGGGGGACAGGTTCGGCCCCAAACGGTTGTACCTGTCCGGGCTGGTGGTCTTCACGCTGGCTTCCCTGTGGTGCGGGCTGTCAAGCAACGTCGCAATCCTGATCGCGGCCCGCGTGCTGCAGGGGCTGGGTGCTGCCATCATGACGCCGCAGACCATGGCCGTCATCACGCGGATCTTTCCACCTGACCGCCGCGGCCCCGCCATGGCCGTCTGGGGCGCAACCGCGGGCATGGCCACCCTCGTCGGGCCGATCCTCGGCGGCGTCCTGGTCGACGGCCTGGGCTGGGAGTGGATCTTCTTCATCAACGTGCCCATCGGCGTCGTTGGTTTCATCCTGGCACTGCGCAACGTGCCTGCCCTCGCCACGCACCCGCACCGCTTCGACATCCCCGGCGTGCTGTTGAGCGCCGCGGGCCTGTTCCTGCTCGTGTTCGGCATCCAGGAGGGCGAAACCTACAACTGGGGCACCATTACCGGGCCCATCACGGTCTGGGGCCTGCTCATCGCCGGGGTGGCAGTCCTGGCGGCATTCGTGGTGTGGCAGCGGTTCAACAAGGGCGAGCCGCTGCTGCCGCTGGGGCTGTTCCGGGACCGGAACTTCTCGCTGGCCAACATCGGCATCACCACGGTGGGCTTCACGGTGACGGCCTTCAGCCTGCCGCTGATCTTCTACTACCAGCTGGTCCGCGGCCTGACCCCCACGCAGTCCGCGCTGATGATGGTGCCCATGGCCCTGATCTCGGGCGGGCTGGCCCCGGTGGTGGGCAAGCTCGTGGACCGGGTCAACCCGAAGTACATCACCGCCACCGGACTGGTGCTGATGGCCGCGGCCCTGCTCTGGAATTCGGCGCTCATGCGCCCGGACACGCCCATCCTGCTGTTCCTGCTGCCCAGTGCCGTCCTGGGCTTCGCCAACGCCGGCATCTGGGCTCCGCTGAGCACCACGGCCACCAGGAACCTGCCACCGCGCCAAGCCGGTGCAGGGTCGGGCGTCTACAACACCACCCGCCAGATCGGGGCGGTCCTGGGCAGCGCGGCAATCGCCGTACTGATCCAGTCCCGCCTTGCCGCGGAACTGCCCTCCGGCGGCCCGGGCGGCTCGGCCGGCGAAGGGATGGCCATGGGCGGCACCTTGCCGGAATTCCTCCAGGGCGGGTTCGCGACGGCGATGGGACAGTCCATCCTGCTTCCCGCCGGGGTGATCCTGGCAGGAGCCGCCGTGGCCCTTTTCTTTGCCAAGCCGCAGCCGGTCCAGGGCTGGAACGTTCCCGGACAGGGCCCGGCGTCAGCGAAGGTGGACGCTGGTCTGGATTCCGCCGGCTGACAGGCCCAGCTTCCGGGCCAGCGCAAGGCAGCCGGTGTTGCTGACGTCGGCGCGCCACTGGAGAGTCAGCCCCGCAGCCAGAGCCTCATGGGCGGCGATGGAGGCAGCAAGCGAGCCGAGGCCGCGCCGCCGCCATTCGGGGTCCACCAGGACGCCCATGTTCGCCAGCAGTCCCTCCCATTCCCCGTACGCCCCGCAGGCCAGGGGCACCCGCCGGCCATCCGCCTCGTGGACGATGGTGTAGCGGTT
>JABFWC010000095.1 GCA_013362385.1 Pseudarthrobacter sp. | reverse complement strand
CCCTCCGGTGTCCAGTACAGCGGCGGGTTCGTGCTGGGCATCAAGGCGTTCGCCGCCGCCGTCCTCGGCGGCATCGGAAATGTCCGGGGCGCGCTGCTCGGCGGCCTGCTGCTTGGCCTGATCGGCAACTACGGCCAAATCCTGCTGGGCAACTCGCAGTGGACCGACGTCGTCGCGTTCGTGGTGCTTGTCCTGGTGCTGCTGCTGCGGCCGGAAGGCATCCTCGGAACCTCCCTCGGAAGGAGCAAAGCATGAGCATGACCGACGGCCCCACGCCGCTGCAGACCGCGGCCGCCGAGCAGGCTGCGGAGGACCGCGAAGCTGAATCGAAGGGGGCAGGCAAAAGCGCCCTTCGCCAGCGCGGCAAACGCAAAGGCGGGTACCTTTCGGACCGCTGGCAGTCCCTGTCCCGCCAGCAGCAATGGGCCTTCCTCATCATCGTCGTTGTCCTGGCGTACCTGCTCCCGCTGCTGAACCCGCCCATCCTCACCACCGAGCCTGGCAACAACTTCGCCCTCGCCTGCTTCGACATGGCCCGGTTCGCTCTCATCGCGGTGGGCCTGAACGTGGTGGTGGGATACGCCGGCCTGCTGGACCTCGGCTACGTCGCCTTCTTCGCGGTGGGCTCCTACGTCGCGGCCATGCTCACCAGTCCCGACTCGCCGTACCTGCACATTCCCTACCTCTGGACGATCCCCGTGGCCATGGCAGTCACCATGTTCTTCGGCGTTATCCTCGGCGTGCCGACACTGCGGCTCAGGGGCGACTACCTGGCCATCGTCACGCTCGGGTTCGGTGAAATCGTGCGCATCCTCGCCACGATCATCCCCGCCATGAAAGGCCAGGTGGGTTTCCAGAACGTGGGCCACCCGCCAGGCACCGAACCCGGTGGCGCGCCCATCTTCTCCAACTCCAACGGCGTGCCGTGGTACTGGCTGACCCTGACCATCATCATCGTGGTCACCCTGCTGGTGGGCAACCTGGAACGCAGCCGCGTGGGCCGCGCCTGGATCGCCATCCGCGAGGATGAGGACGCCGCCGAAATCATGGGCGTTCCCACCTTCAAGTACAAGGTGTGGGCCTTCGCCATCGGCGCAGCCATTGGTGGACTCTCAGGCGCCCTGTTCGCCGGGCAGGTGGGCTTCGTCAACAACCAGAAGTTCGATGTCACCACCTCGATCCTATTCCTCGCCGCCGTGGTGCTGGGCGGTGCCGGCAACAAGGTGGGGGCCATTCTGGGCGGCGCCCTGGTGAGCTACATTCCGCTTCGTTTCACGGCGATCGCTGAGTACAAGTACCTGATCTTCGGCATCGCGCTGGTGCTGATCATGATCTTCCGGTCGCAGGGCCTGCTCCCGGCACGCCAGCGGCTGCTCGCCTACGGCCGGACGGCGCTGAACCAGGTGACCGGCAAGGGCGGCCCGAAGCCGAAGGATACGGATGTGCCACCAACGGCCCCAGAGTCCCGGCCGGGCCTGCAGAGAGGAGCGGAGGCATGAGCCCCGAGGAGCGGAACAGCGGGTCCAGCAGCGTCGAGGAACAGTCGGCCAGGCACAGGGCGGGCCCGGACACTGCTGCCCAGGACGGCCCGGGAGCCCCGATCGCCCCGGAACTGGACATGGACGCCCTGGCAGAAGCCGGGGTGGACCAGGAACTGGCCGAAAAGGTTGCGCCGGACCGCGACATCGCGGTCAAAGTCGGCGACAACATCGTGGAGGTGCAGAACCTCACCATCAAGTTCGGCGGCCTCGTGGCCCTGGACAACGTCAGCTTCAACCTCAAGCGCGGCGAGATCCTGGGGCTGATCGGGCCAAACGGCGCCGGAAAGACCACCTGCTTCAACGCCATGACGGGGGTCTACAAACCCACCAGCGGCAAGGTGATGCTGGAAGGCCAGGTCCTGAACGGCATCAAGCAGCACAAGATCACGCGGCTCGGACTCTCACGCACGTTCCAGAACATTCGGCTGTTCGGCGAAATGACTGCTCTGGAGAATGTCGTCGTCGGCCTCGATGCCCGGCACCGCACCAGCGTGGGCGGTGCCCTGCTGCGCCTGCCCACCCATGTCAAGGAGGAAAAGTCGGCCATTGAGCGCGGCATGGCCCTGCTGGACTTCGTGGGCATCGCCTCCCACGCCCACGTCCTGTCGCGCCAGCTGCCCTACGGGTACCAGCGCAGGCTCGAGATCGCCCGCGCCCTGGCCACCGATCCCAAGGTGCTCTGCCTCGACGAGCCTGCTGCCGGCTTCAACCCCGCAGAGAAAGAGGAGCTTATGGCCCTCATCCGCACCATCAGGGATGAGGGCTACACCGTGCTCCTGATCGAGCACGACATGAAGCTCGTCATGGGCGTGACGGACCGGATCGTGGTACTGGAGTTCGGCAAGAAGATCGCGGACGGACTGCCGCGCGAAATCCGTGAAGACCCGCGTGTTATTGCCGCCTACCTAGGGGAGCCTGAAGATGACGTTGCTTGAACTCAAGGGAGTGTCCGTCCACTACGGCCGCATCCAGGCGCTGCGGGACATGTCCTTCACCGTCAATGAGGGTGAGGTGGTGGCTCTGATCGGCGCGAACGGCGCGGGGAAGACCACCACCATGCGGACCATCTCGGGCCTGCTGCACTGCTCGGAAGGAAAAATCATCTTCGCGGGCCAGGACATCACCAAGATGAAGGCGCACATCCGCGTTGTCCACGGAATCTCCCAGGCCCCGGAGGGGCGCGGCATCTTTCCGGGGATGACAGTCATGGAAAACCTGGACATGGGCACGTTCGGCCGCAAGGACAGGGCCGGCGTGGCCAAGGACCTGGAACGCGTCTTCGACCTGTTTCCCCGGCTGAAAGAGCGGGAGAAGCAGTTCGGCGGCACCATGTCCGGCGGCGAGCAGCAGATGCTTGCCATTGGCCGGGCGTTGATGTCCAACCCGAAACTGCTGCTGCTCGATGAGCCGTCCATGGGCCTCGCGCCGCAGTTCATCCGGCAAATCTTCAAGATCATCAAGGAGATCAACAACCAGGGCACCACCGTCCTGATGGTGGAGCAGAACGCCAACCAGGCACTGGCCGGAGCCCACAGGGCGTTCGTGCTGGAGACCGGCGAGATCACGCACAGCGGCACCGGCAGGGAACTCCTTGAAGATCCCTCCGTCAAGGAGGCCTACCTGGGCGTCGGCTGACCGCCGCCCCTCCGGGCGCTCGCCCGGAGGGGCGCCGGGCGCACCAGCGACCCTAGGGTCACGGTTAGGTTGCGGCCGGTGGGCTGCGGGAACTTTCAGCAACGGCCTTGCGTGGGACTTGATAGCGTACGAAAAAAGTCCATCACCCACACCCCTTATGGAGGAACCCCGCAATGGCACTTGGCGGCAACCCGATCTTCAACGGAAAGAGTTTCCGTGGAGCCACCCAGGCACCGCCTGTTCCGCAGGCTCCTTACGGTGCTCCATACGGCCAGCAGCCTTATGGCCACGCTCCGTACGGACAGCAGCCGTACGGCCAGGCACCTTACGGCCAGCCCTATGGACAGCAGGGCTGGAACGCCCAGCCGCAGAGCATGACTGACGAGCAACTGCGCCAGATGTACAGCCAACCCTCGGCCGGCCCTGCAGACACCGGCCGGATGACGTTCGACGACGTCATCATGAAGACGGCGGCCTGCCTCGGCGCGGTGGTGGTGGGCGCTGCCATCACCCTTACCGTGGGCCTGTCCCTGGCTTCCATGCTGATGATCATCGGTGCCCTGGGCGGCTTCGTGCTCGCCCTGGTCAACACCTTCAAGAAGCAGCCGTCTCCGGCATTGATCCTCGCCTACGCCGTCCTGGAAGGACTCTTCCTCGGCGGCCTGACCCGGATCCTGGACACGCAGTTCCCCGGCGTTGGCCTGCAGGCAGTGATCGGTACACTCTCGGTGTTCGCAGTCACGCTGGTCCTCTTCAAGAGCGGCAAGGTCCGCGCCACTCCGAAGGCCATGCGGTTCTTCATGATCGCTGTCATCGGGTACGCGGTGTTCGCCCTGGTCAACATGGTGATGATGTGGACCGGCGTCCTGCACCAGCCCTTCGGCCTGCGCAGCATTGAGATCTTCGGCATCCCGCTTGGGGTCTTCATCGGCCTGCTGGCCATCGGCCTCGCCGCGTTCTCGCTGATCATGGACTTCACCAGCATCGAGGCCGGCGTCCGCAGCGGCGCTCCGCAGCGCTTCTCCTGGACGGCCGCCTTTGGCCTGACCGTGACGCTGGTCTGGCTGTACGTGGAGATCATCCGCCTCCTGGCCATCCTCCGCGGCGACGACTAGGCACCCCGGCCGCTCCCGCCGTCGTAAACCAAAAACCGTGGGCCCCACCGAGCTGGTGGGGCCCACGGCCTTTAAAGGTGCCCGCATCAAGGGCCCGGGGCTTACGCGATGCGCATAGCTCCAGCGGCGGGGGAGACGGTGAAGATGTCAGGCGCGGCGAAGCCGGCGTCGGCGAATGCTTTGGCGACGGCGTCGCGCACCTTTTGTTCGGCGTCCACCGGCGTCAGCGCGATGGCTGCCCCGCCAAAGCCGCCGCCGGTCATCCGGGCGCCGATGGCACCGCTGGCCCTGGAGGTGTCCACGGCCAGGTCCAGTTCCGCGCAAGAAATCTCGAAGTCGTCGCGCATGGAGGCGTGGCTGGCGTCCAACAGGGGGCCGATGGCCGCGGGGCCCTCGCTCCGCAGCAGTTCCACCGTCCGGAGCACCCGGTCGTTCTCCGTGACCACGTGGCGCACCCGGCGGAACGTGACCTCGTCCAGGAGCCCGCTGGCCTCCTCCAGGTCATCCAATACGACGTCCCTGAGTGATTTGACGCTCAGCACTTCGGCTCCGAGTTCGCAT
>JABFWC010000315.1 GCA_013362385.1 Pseudarthrobacter sp. | reverse complement strand
TGGCCCAGCTCCCGCAGGACGGCTAGCCGGTCCGGGTCCAGCACAGGAAGCCGGATCCCTCCGACCTGGACTCCTGTGAGCGCCAACGCCTGCGGGGGCCGGGCGGGAACCCAACGGGCCAGTGCAGCCGCCATCGCAGCGGAGTCAACCGGTTTGGACAGGTAGTCGTCCATTCCGGCGGCGAGGCAGCGTTCCCGGTCTCCGTCCAAGGCCCCCGCGGTCATGGCAATAATCGGCAAACGGGCGCCGCCCCGGCTGCGGATCTGCCGGGTGGCTTCGAACCCGTCCATGACCGGCATGTGGCAATCCATGAGGACCGCGGAATAGTGTGTTGCCGCCGTCGCTGCGACTGCTTCGGCGCCGTTTGGCACCACGTCCACGTCGTAGCCGAATTTGCTGACGGTCGCCCGCGCCACCAGCTGGTTCACTTCGTTGTCCTCCACCACCAGGATCCGCCCGCGGTGGCGAGCATCAGCGGCCGGCTGAAGGGCTCCGGACGCTACTGTCCAGGGCTCGGGCGCGGGATCACGGGTGGACATCAGGCGGACCAGCCGGTTGTAGAATTCCGAGCTGCGCACGGGTTTCATCAGCCACTCCCGCACACCTGCGCCAGCGATTGTTGCCGGGTCCACCTGCATGGTCGAAGTCAGCATGATCAACTCCATGCCGGACAGTGCCGTATCCGCCTTGATGCACCGGGCCAGCTCCAGGCCATCGGTGTGGGGCATGCAGTAATCCAGGACTGCGAGGTGGAATGGTGTTCCCACCCGGTGGGCGGCGTGCGCCAGATCGAGGGCGGCGGCTGCGTCCGGAACCGACTGCGGCTGCAGGCGCCAGCCGCGGAGCTGCGATTCGAGCACCAGGCGGTTGGTGGCGTTGTCATCCACCACCAGGACGCGCAAGCCAGCGAGGAAACCCGCAGCCGGCACTGGATCAGTGGATGGGGGTGCGACCGGCAACGGCAGCTGGAACCAGAACGTGCTGCCGTGTCCCGGGGCGCTGTCCAGCCCGATAGCCCCGCCCATCACCTCGGTCAGGCGCCTGCAGATGGCCAGGCCAAGGCCCGTGCCGCCGTAGCGGCGGGTCGTTGAAGCATCCGCCTGCGAGAAGGATTCGAACAGCTTCCCCTGCTGCTCAGCGCTGATGCCGATACCGGTGTCGCGGACCTGGAAGAGGATTGCCGCGGTGCTCCCCGGGACCGCGCCAGGGTCCGTCGTTGTGACCCGGATGGCGACCTCCCCGGACGCTGTGAACTTCACGGCGTTGGAGGCGAGGTTGAGCAAAACCTGCCTGATCCTTCCGGAATCTCCCTGCATCCGGGCCGGGACGTCCGGCTCGCAGTAGGCGATCAACTCCAGGTTCTTGGCCAGCGCCGGCTCGGCCAGCAGCCCGGCCACCTCCTCCACGAGGACACGCGGGTCGAAGGGCCGTAGATCCAGGTCCACCTTTCCGGCCTCGAGCTTGGAGAAGTCAAGGATGTCGTTGATGAGGGCCAGCAACGACTCCCCGGCGCCCTTGACTCCGTGCGCATATTGGCTTTGCGTTTCATCCAAATGGGTTTCCAGCAGCAGCGCGGTGAGGCCCACCACGCCGTTCATCGGAGTGCGTATCTCGTGGCTCATCGTGGCCAGGAATTCGGACTTGAGCCGGCTGGATTCCATCGCGGCCTCCCGTGCCGCCTCGAGTTCCTTGGTTCGGACCGCCACCTCGGCCTCCAGCCCGCCCGTCAGGCTGATGTTCTCAAAGACAATCAGTACCTGGCGGATTAGGACTGACGCCAGGACGACCGCGCCCGCTACCAGCAGGAACGGATCCAGTTCATCCAGGTGCGGACCGGCGAAAAAGAGCACAGCCATCAGGAGCGGAGCGTACGGCAGCAGCTCCAGCGCCAGCGTGTACCCCCTTCTGTCCGGCCCCCTGTTTTCCACTGACGGCGCCGTTGGCGCGGCGGCGACCAGGAGGAACGCGGCAATCCAGCCCAGGGCGAGCGGCGACCCCGTGGTTCCCGTCACGCCGTCGAACGTCAACCGCACGTAGATGCTGTCGGTGACGGCCAGCACCACCAGGCCGCCGCCAAAGCACAGCCAGGGCAGGCGCTCGCCGGGCTGCCGCCGCATGGCCATGACCAGCACCAGGGACGTGATCACCAAATCCACTACGGGGTAGGCCATGCCCGTGAGCCGGGTCAGGAGGTCTCCAACTGCGTTGGAGGCCGGGCCGAGCGCCGTGTACCAGCTGACCACCAGCACCGAGCCTGCGATCACGACGCCGTCCATCACCGCCCGGATGAGCGCTACAGGCGTGCCGGGACGACGTTTGAACGAGAACAATGCAGCGACGGCGGGCACTGAGTAACCGAGGAACAGGGCGTCCGCGAGTGACGGAAAAGGGTAGACGTGGTTGTTTGCCAGACCATAGAAGGCATAGACCGCCATGCCCGCTGCCCATACGAAAGCTGCGGCAGCCATGAATGTCCATGCCTTGGCATTCGCGCCCCCGCGGGCACCGGCACGTGCACAACTGGCGGCGGCCACCAGCGATGCTGCCAGGATGAGGAAGTCACCCGTAACGAGGGCAACGGGACTTCCGCTGTTCGTTGCGAAAAACACTCCAAGGCCTGCCAGGGCCACGGCTGCAGACACCGCCCGACGCCACAGCCGGGACATGCCGCCACCGGCAGGCCGGCGTTCCAGGAGACCAGACTGAGACACGGGACCCCTTCCCCCTCGTTGCGCCCGAAGCCCCAAAAAGCCGGGACGGGGCCCGCCGGAGACCACGGCGGAGGCGCCCCCTTATGATATCCCCCACGCCTCAAGACGGGCCGGGGGAATCAGCGCCCCTGCAACGCGTTTAGGGCCTCTTCAGCGTGGTCCAGGGCATGGGCCAGCCGTTCACCGGGCTCCGGCAGCGAGAACAGGAAACCCTGCAGGGAATCGCACTCAAGCGCGGCCAGGTAGTCCGCCTGCGCCGGGGTCTCGACTCCCTCCGCCGTGACCGTCAGGCCCAGGCTGTGGGCCATGTTGATCATGGAACTGAGGATGGGGAGCCGCTCATTTCCGGTTCGGACCATGGACACGAAGGTCTTGTCGATCTTGACCGTGTCCACGGGCAGGTCCTGGAGGCGGCCGAGCGATGAGTAGCCGGTGCCGAAATCGTCCAGGGCCACGCGGGCGCCTGCATCCCGCAGAGTGCTGAGCTGTTTGATCAGGCTGCAGTCGGCGTCGAAAAACACGCTTTCGGTCACCTCGAGGATCAGCTGGTAGGGCGCCACGCCGCTCGCTTCGGCCAGCCGCAGGACAGTCTCGGCGAAGTCCGGCTCCTGCAGCTGGACGCCGGAAACATTGACTGCCAGGGACCGCGACGGGTCCTCACTCAGCCATTCGGCAAGCTGCACCATGCCTAGGGCCATCACTTCGGCACCGATCTCGCTGATCAGGCCGGTGCGCTCGGCAAGCGGGATAAAGACCGACGGCGGCACCCGCTCGCCGCCGCGGTCCCACCGTGCGAGTGCCTCAAGCTGGACCACCTGTCCCATCCGATGCGAGACGATGGGCTGGAAATCCACGGTGATCTCGCCACGCTGGACGGCCCGCTGCAGGCCGCTTTCCATATGGGTGCGCTGGACCAGGGCCTGCATCATGTCCGGGTGGAAACGCAGGAACCGGTTCTTGCCCGCCGCCTTCGCCGCGTACATGGCGATGTCCGCGTGGCGGAGGAGTTCGGACGGGCCTACGCTGTCCTGCCCCAGGGAGGCCAGGCCCAGGCTCAGGCTCGGACTGAGCACCTTTCCGCCGATAGTGAAGGGAACGTGCAGGCAGCGGACAATGCACGCGGCGATTTCGTCAGCGTCGGGGCAGGCCGTCAACAGGACCACGAACTCGTCCCCGCCCAGCCGCGCCACCACGTCCGCGGTTGGAACACAACCCCGGAGCCTGCGTGCCACTTCGATGAGCATGTCGTCGCCGGCCTGGTGGCCCAGGATGTCATTGACTTCCTTGAAATCGTCCAGGTCCAGCAACAGCACGTCCACGGTTTTCAGCCGGGGCTCCTGAAGGGACCCGGCCAGGGCGTCATTGAACACGGCCCTGTTCGCCAGCCCTGTCAGCGGGTCCTGGAATGCCATGGCCCGTAGCTTTTCCGCTTGGGCGGCGAGGTCCAGCATGGCCTGGTGCGCCTGCTCCTGGGCTTTCCGCCGCGGCGTGACGTCTCGGAAGCTCCACACCCTGCCCAGAATGTTTTCGCCCACACGCTGCGGCCGCGAATAGCGTTCAAAAGTGCGGCCATCCTTGAAGTCCACCACGTCGTGGCTTTCGGCTGCGGGGTTGTTCTGGACCTCACCCAGCCGGGCAAGGAACGCGGTCCGGTCCGCCACCTGCTCCACGATGAGGCGCATGGCCGGTTCCTCGGAGTCCGCTTCCATAAGTTCGGGAGGGATGCCCCACATGCTGAGGAACTGCTCGTTGAATCCCGCCACCCGGCCGTCATTGCTGATCACCAGGATGCCGTCCGCCGTGGATTCCAGGGTTGCGGTCAGCAGGGACATTGCTTCACGGAGGTTGGTGTCCGCGGCCTTTCGGTGCGCCGTGCTGCGTACCGAAATCAGAAGCCGCGGGCCGGTGTGGCCGCCGGCAGGTACGTCCTGCACCGGGGGCTGCGGGAGCAGGGCCGCGGCTACTTCCGCGGAGAATTCGGTCCCGTCCCGGTGCATGCCGGTGATCTCCCGGGGCGGGTGCAGATCGTCCGGCCGGCTCAGCAGCAGTTGGACCATCTGCTCCAGCTGGCGTCGTGATGCATCAGTGAGCAGGGAGCGGTGGTCAACGCCGGTGAGCGTCTGTTGACTGAACCCGAAAAG
>JABFWC010000064.1 GCA_013362385.1 Pseudarthrobacter sp. | reverse complement strand
ATGAAAGGGTAGGACACTTTGTAGGTTCCGCTGCGCTTGTAGGTGTCGATGAAGTTCACCCCGGCCGCGCCCACCCTGAACAGCAGCTGGCCCGGACCCGGGACGGGCGGCTCAACTTCGGTGTACTCCAGGACTTCCGGTCCGCCTGCCTGGCGTGCGACGATTGCGTGCGTCATTGCTCTCCTTTCCCGGGCGCGTCTTGTGCCCGGCTGCCGAAACCATCCTAGGGACACGGCCTGCCGCTCCGACAAGTCAAGGCGGTCCGCGCGTCGGCAGGGCATGCATAAATATCGATAGCAATGCATAACTATTGCTGTATAGTCGGATTCATGACTATTTCTGTTGCAGTGTCGGGAGCCAGCGGCTACGCCGGGGGAGAAGTCCTCCGCCTCCTTGCCGGCCACCCGGACGTTACCATCGGCGCCATCACCGCCCACAGCAACGCCGGCTCCCGGCTCGGCGAGCTGCAGCCGCACCTGCACGGACTGGCCAGCCGCATCCTGGAAGACACCACCGTTGAGAACCTCTCCGGCCACGATGTCGTCTTCCTCGCCCTGCCGCACGGCGCCTCGGCCGAGATCGCGGCCCAGCTGCCCGAGGGGACTGTGGTGATCGACGCCGGCGCCGACCACCGCCTCGAGGACCCGGCGGCATGGGAAAAGTTCTACGGCTCTGCGCACGCCGGCACCTGGCCGTACGGCCTGCCCGAACTGCCCGGCCAGCGTGAGGCCCTCAAGGGGGCCACCCGCATCGCCGTACCCGGCTGCTA
This sequence comes from Pseudarthrobacter sp., assembly GCA_013362385.1. Lineage (GTDB taxonomy): Bacteria > Actinomycetota > Actinomycetes > Actinomycetales > Micrococcaceae > Arthrobacter. The sequence goes on along the minus strand of JABFWC010000064.1, from coordinate 4,106 downwards.
CCCGACTTCGGCGCTGCTGGCACTTACCCCGGGGTTCGCCGCCCACCTGCTGGAGCCGAACGACGTCGTCATCGTCTCCGCGTCCGGCACCTCCGGGGCGGGCAAGGCCGCCAAGGTCAACCTCATCGGCTCCGAGGTGATGGGTTCCATGAGCCCGTACGGGGTAGGCGGCAGCCACCGGCACACGCCGGAAATCGAGCAGGGCCTCTCCAACGCCGCGGGTGAGCAGGTCACGGTGTCCTTCACGCCCACCTTGGCACCGATGAGCCGCGGCATCCTGACCACCGCCACGGCAAAGGTCAAGGCCGGCACGACGGCGGCCCAGCTGCGCCAGGCCTGGGCTGATGCCTACGACGACGAGCCGTTCGTCCACCTCCTGCCGGAAGGACAGTGGCCCGGCACCAAGTCCGTGCTGGGTTCCAACCACGCGGCCATGCAACTGGCCTTCGATGCGCACACAGGGCGGGTCATCGTCACCTGCGTGATCGACAACCTCACCAAAGGCACGGCGGGCGGCGCCGTGCAGTCCATGAACATCGCACTCGGCCTGCAGGAAACCGCCGGCCTCAACATCCAGGGAGTAGCCCCGTGACCGTTACCGCACCCCAGGGATTCCGGGCCGCCGGCGTGACCGCCGGGCTCAAGGCCTCCGGCAACCCGGACCTTGCACTGGTGGTCAACGACGGGCCGGCCAAGGCCGCGGCCGCCGTCTTCACCAGCAACAGGGTGGCAGCTGCTCCCGTCCACTGGTCCCGGCAGGTGGTTTCCGACGGCCGGGTGGACGCCGTCATCCTCAACTCCGGCGGCGCCAACGCCTGCACCGGCCCCACCGGTTTCCAGAACACCCACAGCACCGCCGAAAAGGTTGCCGAGGTGCTGGGCATTTCGGCCACGGACGTCTTTGTCTGCTCCACGGGCCTGATCGGCGAGCAGCTGCCCATGGACAAGGTCCTCCCCGGCGTCGAGGCGGCAGCTGCCGCGCTCAGCACCGACGGCGGCCCGGCTGCAGGTATGGCCATCATGACCACTGACAGCGTGCCCAAGTCGGCACTGTTCATCGGGACCGACGCCGACGGCAACGAATTCAGCATCGGCGGCATCGCCAAGGGAGCCGGCATGCTGGCTCCGGGCCTGGCCACGATGCTGGTGGTCCTCACCACCGACGCGGCAGTGAAGCCCGAAATGCTCGACGTCGTCCTGCGCGATGCCACGCGCGTCACCTTCGACCGGGCAGACTCCGACGGCTGCATGTCCACCAACGACACCGTGGTCCTGCTGGCCTCCGGCGCGTCGGGTGCCGTGCCCTCCGCCGAGGCCTTTGGCGGCGGGCTGACGCAGGTCTGCGCCGAGCTGGCACGCAAACTGATCGCCGATGCCGAGGGTGCCAGCCACGACATCGCCATCCGCACCTTCAACGCCGCCAGCGAAGCGGACGCCGAAACAGTCAGCCGCGCTGTGGCCCGCTCCAACCTCTTCAAGGCCGCCATCTTCGGCAAGGACCCCAACTGGGGCCGCGTGCTTTCCGCGGTGGGCACCACCGACGCCGTCTTCGAAGCCGACAAGCTGAACGTTGCGATGAACGGCGTCCAGATCTGCCGCAACGGCAGCATCGGTGACGACCGCGGCCTGGTGGACCTGGAACCGCGCGAGGTCCTGGTGGAGATCGACCTGCAGGCCGGCAACGCCGAAGCCACGATCTGGACCAACGACCTCACCCACGACTACGTCCACGAAAACAGTGCCTACTCCAGCTAGGCCGGGCGGCGGGCCAGGTGCCCGCCGCGGAAAGTGACAGCATGAACACCCAGACGCGTGAAACCACCAGCATGTCCGCCGCCCAGGACAAGGCGGCCACCCTGATCGAGGCCCTGCCCTGGATCCAGCGGTTCGCCGGTACCACCATGGTGATCAAGTACGGCGGCAACGCGATGGTCAACGACGACCTGCGCCGTGCCTTCGCCGAGGACATCGTCTTCCTCCACCACGTGGGCATCCACCCCGTGGTGGTCCACGGCGGCGGCCCCCAGATCAACTCCATGCTCGGCCGGCTGGGTATCGAATCCGAGTTCAAGGGCGGCCTGCGCGTCACCACCCCCGAAGCCATGGACGTGGTCCGGATGGTCCTCACCGGCCAGGTGGGCCGCGAACTGGTCGGCCTGATCAACTCCCACGGCCCCTACGCCGTCGGGATGTCCGGTGAAGACGGCGGCCTCCTGCGCGCCGTGCGCACCGGCACCGTGGTGGACGGCGAAGAGGTGGACCTTGGGCTGGTGGGCGAGGTGGTCGGCGTCGACCCCACCGGCATCCTGGACATCCTCGACGCCGGACGCATCCCGGTGATCTCCACCGTCGCCCCGGAGATCCTCGACGGCGCCACCGCCGGCGACGCCACCCAGTTCCAGCCCACCGGCCAGGTCCTGAATGTCAACGCCGACACCGCCGCGGCCGCCGTCGCCTCCGCCCTCGGCGCCTCCAAACTGGTCATCCTGACCGACGTCGAAGGTCTCTACGCCAACTGGCCGGACAAGTCCTCGCTGATCTCCTCCCTCACCGCCTCGGAGCTGCGGGAGATGCTGCCCCGGCTGGAATCGGGCATGATCCCCAAGATGGCCGCCTGCCTGAAGGCCGTCGACGAGGGCGTGGAACAGGCACACATCGTGGACGGGCGCCTGCCCCACTCCATGCTTCTTGAAACATTTACGACGGCGGGCATCGGCACCCAGGTAGTCCCGGACGAGGAGATCAACGGATGAACACCATTGAGAAAGCAACAGTGACCGAGCTGGTGGAGACCACGGGACACGCCGGCTCCGAGTGGCTGTCCCGCTACTCCAGCTCCCTGATGAACGTCTTCGGCACGCCGCAGCGCGTCCTGGTCCGCGGCGCCGGCTGCCTGGTGTGGGATGCCGACGGCAAGGAATACCTTGACCTGCTGGGCGGCATCGCCGTCAACGCCCTGGGCCACGCGCACCCCTTCGTGACGTCGGTCATCGCCAGCCAACTGGCCACCCTGGGCCACGTCTCCAACTTCTTCACCAGCCCCACCCAGGTGGCGCTGGCCGAAAAGCTCCTTGAACTGGCCCACGCGCCCGCCGGCTCCAAGGTGTTCTTCAGCAACTCCGGAACAGAGGCCAACGAGGCAGCGTTCAAGCTGGCCCGGCGCAACACCGGCGCCGGCGACACCAAACGGACCAAAATCATCGCCCTTGAGGGCGCCTTCCACGGCCGGACCATGGGAGCGCTGGCCCTCACGGCCAAGGAAGCGTACCGCACCCCCTTCGAGCCGCTTCCCGGGGGAGTAGTCCATATTCCGTTCGGCGACGTCGCCGCGCTCGAAGCTGCCGTGGACGAGACCGTCGCCGCCGTCTTCCTCGAACCCATCCAGGGCGAGGCCGGCGTCCGGCCGCTGCCGCCGGGCTACCTGAAGGCCGCGCGGGAAGCCACCAGCAAGGCCGGGGCCCTGCTGATCCTGGACGAAGTCCAGACCGGCATCGGCCGGACCGGCAAATGGTTCGCCAGCGAGGACGCCGGCATCGTCCCGGACGCCATCACCCTGGCCAAGGGCCTCGGCGGCGGGTTCCCCATCGGCGCCCTTGTCACCTTTGGTGAGCAAACGTCGTCGCTGCTGTCCGCGGGCCAGCACGGCACCACCTTCGGCGGCAACCCGGTGGCCACGGCCGCCGCCCTCGCCACGCTGCACGCGTTGGAAAGCCAGAACGTGCTCGCCAACGTCAAGGCAGTGGGGGAGCACCTGCGCTCGGCGCTGGCCACGACCCCGGGCGTCACCGAAGTCCGCGGCGAAGGCCTGCTGATCGGCTTCGACCTCGACGCCGACGTGGCACCCGCCGTGGTGCAGGCCGCCCTGGACGCCGGATTCATCGTCAACAGCCCGGGCCCGCGCACCATCCGCCTGGCCCCGCCGCTGATCCTCACCACGGCACAGGCCGACACCTTCCTCGCCGCTTTCCCGGCAATCCTCCAAGCAGCAAAGGACGCCCAGTGACTTCCGCATCCACCCGGCACTTCCTCAAGGACACCGACCTCACGCCCGCCGAGCAGGCCGAGGTCCTCGAACTCGCGGCCCGCATGAAGGCCGCGCCGTACAG
>JABFWC010000154.1 GCA_013362385.1 Pseudarthrobacter sp. | reverse complement strand
CTGGTGCCCCCAGGAGGCGCACCTTTTCGACTCGACCATCCGGGGTAACCTGCTGCTGGGACGGCCCGGCGGAGAAGGGCCTGCCCGGAGCGTGCCGGACGGCGGCCCCGAAGGCGGACAGGATGCTGAATTGGAGACGGTGCTCGCCGCCGTCGGACTGGCACCGCTGGTGCGCCGCCTGCCCGCCGGCCTGGACACCCGGATCGGGCCCGGGGGAGCCTTCCTCAGCGGCGGCGAGCGGCAGCGCCTGGCGGTGGCCCGCACCCTGATGACCGGGGCCGCGGTGATCCTGCTCGATGAGCCGACGGCGCACCTGGACGCGGAGTCCGCCGTCGCCATGCTGGCCGACCTTCGCAACGGGCTGCGGGACCGCACGGTGGTGCTGGTGACCCACAACCCCGCGGACATCCACCCCGGCGATGCGCGCCTGGACCTTGCCGCCGCTTCCGGGACGCCGGCAGGACCGCTGGCCCGTTCCCGCTAGGGCCGTCCGGTACCTGGCGCCCTAGCCGTCCACGTCGTGGAGGTGGTGGACGATGTCGTGCAGGAAGTACCGGGACAGGGTCAGCACGGTGAACTCGGAACCGTTGCTCCGCAGCCCCTTCCGCGGCCAGTCCTCCTCGCGGACAGCGGCAAAGGACTCGGCCGCCTGCTGTCCTTCGGCAGCCAGTTCGGCACTGACCACTGCCGGGTCCGCGCCGGCATAGTCCTTCTCCACGGCCGTCCGGTCCTGGTCCCAGTCGTCGAACCGCGCGTCATCGGAGGCCAGCATCAGGTTCAGCCGCTGGTCGAACAGGCTGAAGACGTCGCGGACGTGGCAGGCATACTCCAGCGGCGACCAGGTGTTCTCGTCGGGACGCTCCGCCACGTCCGGCCTGCGCAGCACTGCCCGCCACCGGGGGAGCATGCTGACGATGCTTCCGGGGACTGTCGCCGGCGTCACGGTCGAGGCATCGAAGGAGCATTCCGGGCAGGTGCGGGACAGGACCCAGGTCCAGTCCTTTTCATCGGGGATGATAGGCATGAAAGCAGTCTAGGCGGGATGCGCCCGGTCCGTCGGCGGTCTGCCCGCCCCGGGTCGAAAGACTCTGGAGCCGTGGACGAAGCCTGCGGCGTTAGCCTTCGGCGGCCGGTTCCTCCGACCACGCCATGGCCGGTCCCACTGCTTCCACCGCCTGCGACAGCGGGACGCCCGAGCCGTCACGCCGGCCATGTTCCTGCGGGAGCGAGCGGGCCACCCCTGCAGCCGAGGAGGCCTTTGCGGGGCCATGCCCGGCCCAGGCCAGCAGCAGCACGTCCTCGCCCTTCAGGAACCGGTGTGACCGCACCCCGGCGGTGGCCCGGCCCTTGACCGGATATTCGGAGAATGCCGTCACCTTGGCCGTTCCCGGAGCTGTCCCGGGAAGGGCACCGTTGCTGCCGGCAATAGTCACCACGACGGCGGCCTCGTCCTTGGGCTGGACCGCGCCGAAGAAGATCACCTGGTCGCCAGCGGCAAGCTTGATGCCCGTCATGCCGCCGGCGGTGCGCCCCTGGGGGCGGACGGCGGATGCGGGGAACTTCAGCAGCTGGGCCTCCTTGGTGAGGAACACGAGTTCGGCGTCGTCTGCGCCGGCGGGGGCAACGCCCACCACGAAGTCCTTGTCCTTGAGGGTGATCACCTCCCAGTCCTCGCGGTTCAGCGGGTAGTCCGGCTGGACCCGCTTCACCACGCCCTGGACGGTGCCGATGGCCAGGACCTCGTCCAGGCGCACGAACGCCACCAGCGATTCGCCCTTGACCAGCGTGAGGAACTCCTTCGCCGGGACGCCGCCGGCCAGGTTGGGCAGCCCGGCCGTGGGCGCCAGCACGGGCATGTCCATCACCTGCAGCCGGAGCATGCGGCCCAGCGAAGTGACGGCGGCGATTTCGCCGCGGGCCGACGTCTTCACCACCGAGGTGTACACGTCGTGCTTGCTCCGCGGCCCTGCCTCCGCCAGCGGCTCCTGGTTGCTGGTGCGGGCCACCTGCCCGGACGCGGTGAGGATCGCCCAGCAGGGGTCGTCCGCGATCTCAAGCGACAGGGGCGCAGTTTTGCCCTTCCTGCCGTTGGCCCCGGCAAGTTCGGCGGCCACAGTGGGGGATACGGCCTCGGATTCGAGCAGGACAGTGCGGCGCGGGGTGCCGTGTTCCTCGGCGATGGCGCCGAGTTCGTCGGAGACCACGGTGCGCAGCAGTTCCTCAGAGCCCAGGATTGCCTCGAGTTCTGCGATCTCGCGGCGCAGCTCGTCCTGCTCCTTTTCCAGCTCGATCCGGGAGTACTTGGTGAGCTGGCGCAGGCGCAGTTCCAGGATGTAGTTGGCCTGGATCTCGGTGAGGTCGTAGATGGACATCAGCCGCTCGCGGGCCGCGGCGGCCTCGTCGGAGGACCGGATGATCTGGATGACCTCGTCGATGTCCACGATGGCGATGAGGAGGCCCTCCACCAGGTGGAGGCGGTCCTTCTTCTTCCCAAGCCTAAAGACGGTGCGGCGGCGCACCACGTCGATGCGGTGGTTGACGTAGACGGACAGCAGGTCGACCAGGCCCAGCGTCTGCGGCTGGCCGTCGACGAGCGTGACGTTGTTGATGCCGAAGGAGTCCTCCATCGGCGTGTAGCGGTACAGCTGCTGGAGGACCGCGTTGGGGTTAAAGCCGTTCTTGAGTTCGATGACCAGCCGCAGGCCGTTCTTGCGGTCCGTCAGGTCGACGATGTCGCTGATGCCGGTCAGCTTCTTTGAGTTGACGGCGTCCTTGATCTTCTCGATGACCTTCTCGGGGCCCACCATGTACGGCAGCTCGGTGACCACCAGGCCGGTGCGCCGTGCGGACAGCTGCTCGATCTCCACCTTGGCGCGGGTCTTGAAGGAGCCGCGGCCGGTGGCGTACGCGTCGCGGATGCCGTCCAGGCCCACGATCCGGCCGCCGCTGGGCAGGTCCGGCCCCGGCACGAAGCGCATGATGTCGTCCAGGGTGGCGTCCGGGTTGGCGATGAGGTGCCGGGCCGCGGAGATGACCTCCACCAGGTTGTGCGGGGCCATGTTCGTGGCCATGCCGACGGCGATGCCGGTGGCACCGTTGACCAGCAGGTTGGGGAAGGCGGCGGGCAGGACGTCCGGCTGGGTGAGCTGGTTGTCGTAGTTGGGGATGAAGTCCACCACGTCTTCGTCGAGGTGGTTGGTGAGCGTAAGGGCGGCCGCCGCCAGCCTGGCCTCCGTGTACCGCGGTGCTGCCGGGCCGTCGTCGAGCGAGCCGAAGTTGCCGTGCCCGTCAATCAGCGGCAGGCGCAGCGAAAAGTCCTGCGCCATGCGCACCATGGCGTCGTAGATGGCCGCGTCGCCGTGCGGGTGCAGCTTGCCCATGACCTCGCCCACCACGCGGGCGCTCTTGACATGGCCGCGGTCGGGGCGCAGGCCCATGTCGCTCATCATGTACAGGATGCGGCGCTGCACCGGCTTCAGCCCGTCCCTCGCGTCCGGCAGGGCGCGGGAGTAGATCACCGAATACGCGTACTCCAGGAAGGAGCCCTGCATTTCGGACGTGACATCGATATCGACGATGTTTTCGGTGAAGTTGTCGTCGGCGATCGGGGCTGGACTTTGGCGGCGGGCCATGGGGCTGGTAAATCCTTCTGGGGTTACTGCGCAGCCTGCGGGGCCTGCTGCGATAGTTTTTGGCTAGGCTAAGCCTATGGTGGATCAGCCCGGGGACGGCGAATATCCGGAACATTGGGAAGCCGATGTCGTCCTGCGTGACGGCGGGACCGCGCACCTGCGCCCCATCCACCCCTCGGACGCCGACGCCGTCCAGGCCTTCCACACCGGGCAGTCGCAGAATTCAATCTACATGCGCTTCTTCGCGTTCAAGGCCAGGCTGTCGGTCAAGGAGCTCAAGCGGTTCACCGAGGTCGATTACAAGGACCGGGTGGCGTTCGTCATCACCATCCGCGGCGAAATCATCGGGATCGGCCGCTACGACCGGCTGGATAACCCTGCCGAGGCGGAGGTTGCCTTCAACATCGCCGACGCGCACCAGGGCCGGGGCATTGGGTCGATCCTCCTGGAGCATCTTGCCGCCGCCGCGCACGAGAACGGCATCCGCAAGTTCACCGCGGAGGTGCTGCCGGAAAACCGCAAGATGCTGATGGTCTTCTCCGACGCCGGCTACGACGTCAAGCGCCACTTCGACGACGGCGTGGTGAGCCTCGAGTTCAACATCGACCCCACCGAAAAATCGCGTGCGGTGATGGAAGCCCGCGAGCACCGGGCGGAGGCGAGGAGCGTCCGGGACCTGCTGACGCCGTCGTCCGTTGCCGTCATCGGAGCCAGCCGCAAGTGGGGCACCGTGGGCTACCAGCTGCTGGAACACATCATCGAAGGCGGCTTCCGCGGGCACGTCTACGCCATCAACCCGGAGGCGCTGGAGCTGGCGGGCATGATGTCGTACGGCAAGCTCTCCGAGGTACCCGAGCCCGTCCAGCTGGCCATCATCGCGGTGCCGTACGAGGAAGTCAGCGGTGTTGTGGCCGAGTGTGCGGCCGCCGGGGTCAAGGGCGTCGTGATCGCCTCGGCAGGCTTCGCGGACGACGGCGAACGCGGCCTGCTGCGCCAGCGCGCCCTGGTGCGCCAGGCCAGGGCGAACGGGATGCGGGTGATCGGGCCGGCGTCGCTGGGCATCGTCAACACACACCCGGACGTGTCCTTGAACGCCTCCATGGCACCAACGCTGCCGCTGCGCGGCGGCCTGGGCCTGTTCAGCCAGTCCGCGGCCATCGGCGTCGCCCTGTACGCCGCGTCCAGCCGGCGCCGGCTGGGCCTGTCCACCATGCTGTCCGCCGGGAACCGGGCGGACGTCTCGGGCAACGACATGATGC
>JABFWC010000362.1 GCA_013362385.1 Pseudarthrobacter sp. | reverse complement strand
CCGAAAGCGGTAAGGATCCGACGCTGCGTGCCCGCGCGCTGCTCGGCGTTGCTGGCGGCTGAAATCCTCGGCATACGGACACTTTACAGCGATGTGTCAGTAAACCGGGATGTCAGACGGAACACCCGTCCGGGCCGCAGGCTTCAGCCTCCCCGGAGTTGACCAGCACCAGGGGATTGGCGTCCTGCCAGGCCTGGTTCAGGGCTGCGGTGAACGTCTGCACCGGCTGCGCGCCCGACAGGCCGAACTTCCGGTCGATGACGAAGAACGGGACGCCGCTGATGCCCAGGGCCTGTCCCTCACGAAAGTCGTTGCGGACCTCGTCCGAGTACTTGTCGGTGGTGAAGAGCTCCTCCACCTCGTGGCCCGGGAGGCCAAGGTCATGGCCGAGGCCGGACAGGTAGTCCCTGCTGCCGATGTCCTTGCCGTGCTCGAAGTGGTCGCTGAGCAGGCGCTCCTTGGCAGCATCCTGCTTGCCGTGGGCGGCTGCGAGATGGATCAGGCGGTGGGCGCTGAAACTGTTGGCCACCACCACTTTGTCGAACTGGTAATCAAGCCCCTCGGCTTTGGCCTGCTGTGCCACGTGGTCAAACATCTGCGCTACCTGCTGGGGCGGCATCCCCTTGCGCGTGCTCAGGTACTCCAGTTCGGTCCCCTCGTAGTGCTCGGGCAGGCCGGGGTCCAGCTGGTAGCTGCGCCACACCACGTCCACCGCGTCGCGGTGCGGGAAGTCCGCCAGGGCGGCCTCGAAACGACGCTTTCCAATGAAGCACCACGGGCACGCAACGTCAGACCAGATCTCAATCCTCATGGTTTCCATAACCGGCCCGTCCGGGACGCCATTCCGCCGCCGGCTATGAGTTCGGCCACATTGGGTCTTGTGGCGGAGGCGATCATGGGCAATAGTCGGATCAGAGGTCAAGCAGCGGGCCCTTGCACAGCGAAAGCACCGCGGCGCAGCCGCCCCGGTGGAGTTTTGCCCGGCCAGCTGGGGAGCCAGGCCTGTCACCCTGGGAGGCCAGGAAATGCGGATTGGACTTGTTTCGGGGCCGTGGATTCCTGTTCCGCCGGCAACGTACGGCGGAACAGAGCGGGTAGTGGACACCCTGGCCCGCGGCTTCGCGGCCGCAGGCCACGAGGTGTTGCTGGCAGCACCAACAGAGAGTACCTGCCCCGTGGAGCTGGTACCGGATATGAGGCCCGCCGACTACGACGGGCTCGGCACCGCCATCTCAGAGCTCAGCCACGTGGTCAGGGCCTACGAGGGGATGCAGGACGTGGACATCATCCACGACCACACCCTCACGGGCCCCCTCTACATGAACCGCCCGCCCGGCGTGCCCCTGGTCACCACCATCCACGGCCCCATCCACGCCCAGGCCGCTGACATTTACAGTGCGGTTGCCCGGAACGGTGCGGTGATCGCCATTTCCCGGGACCAGGCCTCGCACGCCCCCAACGTTCCCGTCACGCGGGTGATCCACCACGGCATGGACCTCTCGGGAGTGCCCGTGGGAACCGGCAGCGGGGGCTACCTGTGCTTCGTCGGCCGCTCCTGCCCGGACAAGGGATTGGTGGAGGCCATCACCGTCGCCAGGCAGGCCGGTGTGCACCTCAAGATCGCAGTCAAGATGCGGGAACCGGAGGAGCTCCGCTACTTCCGTGACGTCGTGGAACCCATGCTGGGGTCCAATGAAGACTTCGTGGGAGAAGTGGACGACGCCGGCAAATACCAGCTCATGGGGGACGCCCTGGCCTTCCTGAACCCCATCCAGTGGTCCGAACCGTTCGGCCTGGTCATGATCGAGGCCATGGCCACCGGCACGCCGGTCATCGGCACGCTCATCGGCTCGGCGCCGGAGATCGTGAAGCACGGGAGGACGGGCTTCCTGGGACAGACTGGCGAGCTGGCAGGGTTCGTGCCGGCCGCCGCAGGACTGAACCGGGCGGCCTGCAGGAAAGCCGTAGAGGATCGCTTCAGCGCAGCGCGTATGGTGGCCGACCACCTGCGGCTCTACAGCGACCTGATTGAAGGGAGGACCCCTCCGGGGGTTCCGCAGGCTGCCAGAGTGCACCAAAATCTATAAGGGATGCTTCCCGATCCCGGGCAGCACCGCGCCTGAGAAGGGAGTCTTCCAATGACCGCCTGGAACGCAGACAACGAAGCCTCAGTGTCCGAGTCCGGCTCGGTCACGGTCCTGGAGGGTTCGTCGTTCTGTATTTCAACCGGCAGCGGCGACATAAGTCCCGAGGCCGGCACGAACGGCGCCTTCTTCCAGGACACCCGCATCGTCTCCCGCTGGGTGCTGCGCATCAACGGGTCGCTCCGGGAACCGCTGTCCGCGCAGCGGCCACACCCCTTCGAGGCCACGTTCGTGGGCCGGGCCAAGTGGCCCGGCGGCAGGTTTGACAGCCCCCTGGTGGTACGCCAGGTGCGGCACATCGGACCGGGCATGCAGGACGACATCACGCTCGAAAACTACGCTGCGGAACCGGTCGAGTGCGACATCGAACTGCTGGTGGACGCGGACCAGGCCGACCTCTTCGACGTCAAGGGCGGCCGCACCACAGGCGCCGACGACACCACGAGGAGGGTTGAGGGAGGCCGGCTGGTCATCGAGGCTCTCCGGCACGGACAGCAACGCGGATCAGCCGTCGGGGCGCGCGGTGCGAAGGCCGGCACCGACGGACTGCGCTTCCGTGTCACGGTCCCGGCGCGCGGAAAGTGGGCCACCAGCATCATCGTGGTGCCGCTGGTCAACGGGGAGGCGCCGGAGAAGCCCTTCCGCGAGGGGCAGCTGCCGCACCACCGCGAGGGCGTGCGCAGGCACCTTGACTGGGAAGAGGGTATTCCCAGGCTAAGCATTGAGGACGCCGCCGTGCAGGACCTGCTCAACCGCAGCCAGAGCGACCTGGGCGCCCTGCGCATCTTCGACGCACACCACCCGGAACGTGCCGCGGTGGCTGCCGGTGCGCCGTGGTTCATGGCGCTGTTCGGGCGGGACTCCCTGCTGACGTCCTACATGAGCCTGATGGTCAACCCCAACCTCGCCCTGGGAACCCTGCAGACCCTGGCAGGCATCCAAGGCCGAAAAGTGGACCCGGACTCCGAAGAAGAGCCCGGCCGTATCCCGCACGAGGTCCGGCTCGGCGTCACGGCCGGCCTGTCCCTGGGCGGCACGGCGTATTACGGCACCGTGGACGCCACACCCCTCTTCGTGGCGGTCCTGGGCGAGTTGAGCCGCTGGGGACTGTCCCGGGACAAGATCGAGCCGCTGCTGGCGCACGCCGACCGCGCGCTGGAGTGGATTGAAAAGTATGGCGACAAGGACGGCGACGGGTTCGTGGAATACCTGCGCCCCAACGAGCACGGCCTGGTCAACCAGGGCTGGAAGGATTCCTGGGACGGCATCAACTTCGCGGACGGGACCATCGCCGAGGCTCCCATTGCCCTCTGCGAGGTCCAGGCCTATGTGTACTCCGCCTACCTTGGCCGGTCATTGCTGGCCCACTGGACCGGCGACACCGCCCTGGAACAAGAATGGGCCGGGCGGGCGGCAGCCTTCAAGGAAGAGTTCAACAAGGCGTTCTGGCTGCCGGACAAGGGGTACTTCGCGGTGGCGCTGGACAAGGACAAGCGCCCCGTCGACGCGCTGACCTCGAACATCGGCCACTGCCTCTTCACCGGCATCGTGGACGAGGACAAGGCCCAGTCCGTGATGGAGCACCTGATGTCCCCGCAAATGTTTACCGGATGGGGCATCCGCACCCTGGCCTCGGACATGGGGGCGTACAACCCGGTCAGCTACCACAACGGCTCGGTCTGGCCCCACGATACGGCGATGGTGGCCACCGGCCTGATGCGGTACGGCTTCGTGGACGAGGCCAAGCGGGTGGCGTTGGGTATCTTTGACGCCGCCGGGCACTTCGATAACCGCCTTCCTGAACTGTTCTGCGGCTTCGACCGCGGCGAATTCCCCGGCCCGGTGCCGTACCCCACCGCCTGCTCTCCGCAGGCGTGGGCCGCCGCTGCCCCGGTCCAACTGGCACGGATCCTGCTCCGGTTCGACCCCGTCTTCACCCGGGGCGTGGTGCACCTCGCACCCATCCTGCCTGAGATCGTCGGCACGTTCCGGGCCGAAAACGTCCTGCTGGACAGCAGCCGGGTCACCATCACCGCCGCCGGAAACCAAGGCAGCATCGACGGACTGCCGCCCGGGCTCAAACTCCTCAACCAGCCACGCCCGCCGCTGGCTTACCCGCCGAACGGGGTGGCTGCCGGTGCCGGCAGGGGACTGAACCAGCCCGGCGCCTGACGGAGGCCAGGAAGGCCGGCGCGCTGGCAGCGTCAGGGGAGTTCGCGCTCCAGCACGAAGTCGTGTTCCACCGCGCTGCCGAGCTGGAATGACTTGGTGCCCACCTTGCGGAAGCCTGACTTTTCATAGAAGCGGATGGCGCGCGCGTTCTGGCTGTTGACCCCCAGCCAAGCAGCGGCTCCACCGGCGGCCGCGGCAGCCTGGAGGCTGGCATGCATAAGTTCCGCGGCGGCGCCGAGCCCGTGGTAGTCCGGGTGGACGTAGCACTTGCTGATCTCCACCGACGGATGCAGGGTCAGGGCGGACGAGACATCGGGATCCGCAGCAGCCCGGTTCACCAGGAGGCTGTACCCGTTCAGCCGGCCGTCGGCGTCGATCACCAGGATCGTGGCGTCCGGGTCGGCGAGGTAGCGCCGGAAGTGCTCTTCGCTGAGCGTGCCGGCCAGGTGGGCGGCAACGTCCTCAGGTGACGACGACGGCGGGCAGGCCAGCGGGAAGGTGACGGCCGCCAGCTCGGCCAGCGCGCCGGCGTCGTCCGCTGTTGCCTGGCGGATGGTGTGGCTCATGCGGCTGCTTCCTGTCAGGCGGTGATGGTGCGGATGGGG
>JABFWC010000174.1 GCA_013362385.1 Pseudarthrobacter sp. | reverse complement strand
GACAGGGTGCATTAGGTCATACAAACGGCAATTGGCTGGCGGGATTTGCACCTGCACTCCTTCACGGACACTAACCCCTTTGTTCGTCTGCGCGCCGTCAACGGACACGTGCGTGAACCGCGGCGCTGGGTTCCTTTGGACCTGCAGGAAGACACCGGTTACGACCTGCCAGAGACGGAGTGGACGCTGGGCCAGGTCCTCACCCCGGAATCCGGTCCCCTGTTCTATGAATATGACTTCGGAGACGGCTGGATCCACCGCCTCGAACTAAGCGGAGGCCTCCCCATCCCGGCCAACTCCCTACCGGCGCGGCTCGTGGAGGGCGCCCGGCGGGCACCGCTGGAAGATTCCGGTGGCATTGGTGGCTATGACGACCTGCTCGACATCCTCGCAGACCCTAGACACGAGGACCACGAAAACCTTCAGGCCTGGGTCGCCTGGACAGCTGGGCCATGGCAGGAATTCGACCCGGAACACCTGGATATCAGTGCCGTGAACAACGAACTGGCCCTGCTGTTCCCTACCACGGAACACCGCCCCCAAAACGAGTCACGGACCCAGGAAATCGCTGACCGGATGCCTCCCGGACTGCGAGGCGAGTTCCGTTCATACCTGCACGCGGCCGGCCTCGACGGCCCCGCAACGGTCGAAGCAGACGTCGCCGAGGCGATGACCGCCCCCTATCTTTGGCTCATCCGGCGCATCGGGCTTGACGGTCTGTCCCTTACCGCTGCCGGCCGGCTGCCGCCGGCGGTGGTCCGCGAGGCAATGACCGAGCTGAACTGGGCCAAGGACTGGATCGGCAAAATCAACCGCGAGGACCAGACCCTGCCCGTCCTCCAGCTCGTGAGAGCGCCCGGCGGCTCGGTCTGATCCGCAAAATCAAAGGCAGACTCGTCCTCACGTCCGCGGCCAAGCGGCTGCTCGATGATCCCGCAGGCCTTTGGCTCTTCCTTGCCAGATCCGTCGCTCACCGTCATCGCCACGACTCCGAGCGCGACGCGGCGCTGTTACTCCTGCTCGAGGTCGCCGCAGGGAAACGAACCGGATGGGCCGACTACCTTGAAGCCGTCTCGTTCGGCCTCGGCGCACTCGGCTGGAGCACCCGCACCGGAGCCGAACTGGAACCGAGCACCGTCCAAGGACTCCTCGTCGACGCCCGAGAAGTCCTGCTGAACCTAGGCATCTTCGAGGACCGCTTCGGGCTCGAAACAAAGACCGTCAAAGCACCAGGGCGAGCCTTCGCCCGGGCGGCACTGCACTCATAAGCACTCACAACCAGTACGCCGCTATAGAGTTCACGCTCAGCGGCGCGGGGAGCAGGCCGCGGCATTGTAGGCCGCAGCCTGCTCCCTCTCCCGTCGAGGAAGAAGGCTGATAGGTGGACGTTATGTAAAGCTGCTGGAATGTGGGGGGCGATGGCTGCCCTGTTTCGGACTAGGAAAGGCTGTGTATTGCCCCGGCCCAGCGGGGCCCGGAGACGGCTCTGCGGACCGCCCTGGCGCGGGCGTGGAAGTCGACCTTTGGCATGGGAGGGGCGTCGTCAGCGTGATTGCCAGTGTCGCTCACGGCTGTCGGCGGGACGGCATTTGTGGAAGTTGCGGACTGGTCGGTAATCAGTCCCATGCCGGCGTACTCGCGCACGGCGGCGATGCCTGCCACCGCCTCGGTCTTGGTGCTGAAGGGCTTGGACACCGCCATAACGGTCCCGTCCGGCGCTGTCAACCGGAACCTGAAGGCTGATTCTGCGTCGATATACAGTTCGAACATTCCTGCCATTGCGATCCTTTCGGTCTGCGGGATCCCTAGGACGGCGTCGTTGTCGTCCGTGCGCATGGCATCTTTGCCGGCGCTTTCGTGGTGTCTCGCTCCAAATTTTCATCAATTCAGCATGCGTTCCCCGAGTCTTCCGTAGCTACGCCTGCTGGCGCAAGGGATTCCCCTGACATGCAGCCGAAGTGATGCCCTGCTCTCGGTCAGCCCGGCCGCACTTCGCGCGAACTCCACCAGCTGCCCTCAGCGCGCCGTCGTCGTTATCAACCAGGACGTTCTCCCTGCCTGAGCCCCTACTGTTGGAATTGCCGACGCGAGGCGTGCGGCGAGACCACGGCGCCAAGCCAAGGTCTCTCAGGCTTGAGTCCTTGAAGGAGTTCCGTGTCGGACCTTGTATCGGAGTATCTGACGTATGACTACCGCTGCACCTTCCGCGGGGTTCCCGGCGTCCATCACGACCCGGACGATTATCCGATGTTCTGGACCGTGAAGGTCAAGGGCCGGGTGTGGGACGACGAGGATGAGGGCGATGGCAAGGAGGTGACCGTCGGCGAGGCCGAGCTGTACGTCGTCCCCGACGCCGGTATCATCGACCTCTTCCAGACTTTGGACGCGGTAAACCAAGAGGTCGCCAACATCGGCGAGATGCTCCTCGTCAACCGCCCTGATCTGATCCACGAGATGAGCCTTGGATGGGATCTACTGATCCTGTCATGGCTGAAAGTCGTACCAAGATTTTGCGGGAACAAGCTGGGTCACTCAATGCTGAAAGCGGTCCTCAGCACGATTGGCAGATCACCGGCGAGAGTCATCATCGAGGCCGCTCCCCCATTGACCGACAACGGCCCCATGGAGGGCATCCCGGAATACCTTGGCCGGAAGGCAGCCCTGCGGCGGTACTGGAAAAGTTTCGTGTTCCAGCCGGCCCATGGCGATTACCTGGTCTTCGACGACATGGCCGACGGCACCGACTGAGCCGCGTCACCCCACGCCCCGGGAGCTACCCCTTGACGTTCCCACCTCACGCCCTGACACTCAATTCCACAAGTCAATGGTTGGAGGCAGCCGTGAACGGTCAGCGCATCGGCTACGTGCGGGTCAGCACGCTCGACCAGAATGAGCGGCGCCAGCTCGAGGGCCTCGTCCTGGACCGGGTCTTTACAGATAAGGCCTCGGGCAGGGACACCGCGCGGCCGCAACTGTCAGACCTGCTGCGGTTTGTCCGCGACGGCGACACCGTCGTCGTTCACAGCATGGACCGGCTCGCCCGCAACCTCGATGACCTGCGCGCTCTTGTCCAGGGCCTCACCCGGCGCGGGGTGCGGGTGGAGTTCTTCAAGGAGCAGCTGGTCTTCACCGGCGAGGACTCCCCCATGGCCAACCTCATGCTCTCGGTGATGGGTGCCTTCGTTGAATTTGAGCGGTCCCTGATCAGAGAACGCCAGCGCGAAGGCATTGCGCTGGCCAAGCAGCGCGGCGCCTACAAAGGAAGGAAGAAGACCTTGACGCCGGAAAGGGCGGCAGAACTTGTCCAGCGCGCCGGCACCGGCATCCCGAAAGTCGTCCTCGCCCACGACTACGGGATCAGCAGGGAAACGGTCTACCAGTACCTCCGCCAGGCCACCCTGAAATAGAACTACCTCTTCCCCGGCGTTCCCAGCCAACGCCAAGGTTCACCCTGCAGGGTTATCCATGGAACTTCGGCCAACCGCTATTTGGCCGGAGTTTCGCCAATTCCTGCGGAGCGCCGCAACGTCCCCCGCGGACTGCCCATCATGTCGAGGAACCGCCCCGCAGTCATTCGATTGCGGAATGCAGGGCAAGCATCGCTTGGCCGAGCGTAGACAGTCATCACAGCTTTACAGAATATCCACTATCGGCTCTTATGAGGTGCCGGGGGAGTGTCTGATGAGGAGCTGTAAATCAAGTGCGGACATCGCCGGCCTGATACAGAGACGCGGAATTTGGGATCGACTCGTTGGTGGCCTCTGGCGCCCGTTTACACTTTGACTGCTGATGACTCAATTCGACGGAAGAAGGCTGGATGGCATCGGTTGATGCTCAGATCCACAGTGTGGGGGCAACGATCTCTGACACCATCGACGCCTTGGCGCATGACCGTGGGCTGTTGTCCAGGAATTTGATCAAGCAGTTACGGGATCTGGTCGAGGCCGCCATGCCGGATCCCGGGCCAGGACGAAGGCTGCGGAAAAGAGGGCGAAGGCGGTCAGGCCGCCGAGCAGGACCGGTCTGGGACCGATCCGGTCCGAGAGTGTCCCGAAAACGGGTTGCAGCAGCACCTCGGCCCCGTCGTACAGGGCCAGCATCGTCCCGAGCAGCAGCAGGGACTGGCCGTGGCCGATGCTATAGGCGCCGAGGTTCGCCGCCACGGCATGGGCACCGAACGCCGTGATGAAGCCGGCCGCATACAGGGGGAACAGATGCCGCCGTTGGCCTGGAACCCACCCCGGCGCCCTGTGCGTCGGCTCTCATCGCTCGGCGTCGGCTGTCATTGCTCGGCGTCGGCTGTCATTGCTCGGGCGCCGGCGCGGATCCGGGAACGGGAGCGCTGGCGCGGCGTTCCCGGCGTGCTTTGCGCACCCGCCAGACGATGAACGCGATCACCGCGACAGCCACCACGGCTGCGGTGATGTCGCGTCCGGCTGCCTTGGCGACGGCTTCGTAGGAGTTGCCGGCCAGGAAACCCAGCAGCACAAACCCCGCGCCCCAGACCAGGCCGCCGGCGGCGTTGAAGAGCAGAAACCGGGGATAGTGCATCCGGGACGTCCCGGCCCGGGCAGGCATGACCGCCCGGAAGAAGGCCACAAACCGGCCGAGGAAAGACCGCTGATCCTCCCCGGCGGCGCAGGAAGTCCTGCGCCTTGTCCAGTTTGGCGCGGCGTTTGTTCATGACCTTCAGGTTCAGGACCCGGGGGCCGAAGTGTTTACCGATCTCGTAGCCGACCGTGTCCCCCGACAATGGCGGCCAGCACGACCAGGACCATCATCGTCCACAGATCCACGTGGCCCCGGCTCGCGACAACGCCTCCGAGGACCGCCGCTGTCTCTCCCGGATCACGAACCCGATGAACAAAGCGTCCTCGGCGAACACCAGCAGCCCCACCATGGTCAACGCCAGGACCGGATTGACGTTCAGG
>JABFWC010000187.1 GCA_013362385.1 Pseudarthrobacter sp. | reverse complement strand
CTGAGTGCCGGCATCACCACGTATTCCCCGCTGCGGCACTGGGGCGCCGGACCCGGCAAGAAGGTTGCCGTCGTCGGCCTCGGCGGCCTGGGCCACATGGCCGTCAAGCTCGCCCACGCCATGGGCGCCGAGGTCACTGTCCTGTCGCAGTCCCTGAAGAAGCAGGAAGACGGCCTCCGCCTCGGTGCCGACCATTACTTCGCCACCAGCGACCCCGGCACGTTCGAGCAGCTCGCCGGCCACTTCGACCTGATCATTAACACGGTCAGCGCCTCGATCGACATCAGCTCCTACCTGCAGCTGCTGACGCTCGACGGCGCACTCGTGAATGTCGGCGCACCCGCCGAGCCCCTGCCGGTCAACGCGTTTGCCCTGATCGGCGGCCGGCGTTCCTTCGCCGGTTCCATGATCGGCGGCATCCGCGAAACCCAGGAAATGCTGGACTTCTGCGCCGAGCACGGCCTGGGCGCTGAGATCGAGGTCATCCCCGCGGACAAAATCAACGACGCCTACGAGCGCGTCCTGGCTTCCGACGTCCGCTACCGCTTCGTGATCGACACCGCCACGCTCTAAGTCCGGTGGCATCCGGCGGCGGGCTGCTCCCCAACAGGCGGCCCGCCGTCGGGCTTTAAAGAGAAGGACGACGGCGGCCTGGGGACCTCAGGGCCGAAGGCTCGCAAGGATGGACGCCGCCGAGCCTTCAACAGTGCTTCGAAAGCCGACGCCGGCCCACAGGTTCAGCCAGTCAGGGTCCCCTGCCGCTGCCGCGGCGGCCCGCAGGGGAGTGGTCAGATGGTGGATCTCCGGATAGCCGTAGGGGGCGTCAGCGTCATGGCGGCGCATGAATTCGTTTTGCAGCCCGCGGGCGTTGCGCCCGGAGAACGCCCGGGTCACCGCTGTGGTGGTGAACCGGTCCGGCGAGGCCAGCGCAGCACGGTGCGCGGCCTTGGTTCCGGCCTCATCGGCCCGAAGGAACGCCGTTCCGGCCTGGACCGCCGCGGCACCGACGGCGAGGGCCGCCCGGGTGTCAGCCGCTGTGGTGATGCCTCCGGCCGCGATAAGCGGCACCTCCAGGTCCAGCAGTTCCTCCAGGATCCCGTGCAGGCCCTCTTCCGGCGCGGGGCCGGCGGCGTTGAACGTTCCCCGGTGCCCGCCGGCTTCCGGACCTTGGACACACAAGGCGTCCGCCCCCGCTTCCAGCGCCCGGACTGCCTCTTCGCGGCCGGTAACAGTGGCAACCACGCAGATGCCCCTTTCCCGGAGGGCGGCAACGTCAGCTGCTTTGGGCATGTCGAAGGTGAAGGAAACCACCGCCGGGGCGAGCTCCAGCAGGACCTGGACCTTCTTGTCCCAGTCATCGTCGTCGTGCCGCGGCTCGCCGAGGCTGACGCCGAAGCGCTCAGCATCCGGCGCCAGCGTGCGCGCGTACTGCTGCAGGGCTGTGGGGCTGATGACCGGGGGCTGCGGGACGAACAGGTTGACGCCGAACGGTGCGGCGGTTTGCTCCCGCACAGCCTCGATCTCGGCCTTCATGGCGGCAGCGGTCTTGTAGCCGGCGGCAAGGAATCCCAGTCCGCCGGCGGCACTGACGGCCGCCGCGAGGGCAGGCGTGGACGGGCCGCCGGCCATGGGCGCCTGGATGACGGGCAGCGCCAGGGACGAAAGACTGAACCGACTGGGTTTCCGCTGGGTACTCATGGGTTCCTCCCTTGCCGGCTGCGCATACCTGAGGAATGCTACGCCGTTCTCCGCGCAAGGTGTGGCAGGCAAAAGGGGAGCGGACGACGCCGGGAACGTCCCGCCGTCGTCCGCTCCCCGTAAGAGCCGGAACCGCTTAGACGGCCGCCAGGGCGTGGTCCTCGCCGCGGACGCTCAGGGTGAAGGTGTTGGGGCCGCTGCAGGTGACGGCGATGCGGCAGTGGGTGGTGTTGTGGCGGGCTGAAAGGTCGCTGATCGCGGAGTCGAGCGTCTCGTGCAGTGCAGCCCTGTCCCAGATCTTCAGGGATACGGATTTGGCAGTGTCAAACGTCATTGTTCAGTACTTTCCTACATCAGTCCGGCAGTCCGTGCCGGGGTTTCGGCCTGTCCGCGCTCCGGGGCGTCGGTGGGCTGTGGCTCACCGGTGGGCCTCGTTGCGTCACCAGGATGTCAAGGCGGAGATTCCCCCCCTCCCTTCCATAGTGCCCAAACGGGAAGGGCCAACCCAGCCAAAACGCCTTTTATTGCGAGTGAATCTCATCACGTGTGACGGGCACCACACGTCCTACTCATCGAAATGGGTGGTGATCCGCTCTTCCCCGGAAATGGAGGCGATGACCGTTGCCGCCACGTCCTGGAGCCGGATGTTCCGCCTGCTGGAGGCTTTGGTCAGGATGCCGAAGGCGGTGTCCCGGTCGCACTCGTTCTGCCCCATGATCACCCCCAGCGCCATGTCGATCATGGTGCGGGACTGCGTGGCAGCGGAGATGCCGTCCCGCAATTCACTGAGCTGGGCGATGCGAAGGATGAGGCGCAGTGAACTCGCCGCCTGGCCGGCGAACGCCTCCGCGATCGTGATGTCCTCGCCGGAGAAGCCGTGGCTGCGACCGGAGTACAGGTTCAGGACCGCTTCCGCGTCGGCGGCGAGGTCCAGGGGAATGGCAAGTATCGATTCGACGCCCTGCTCCAGCGCGGCCCGGGTGTAGTGCGCCCACCGGGTTTCGGTGGCGAGGTCGGGTATCAGGAGGGAGGCCCGGTGCCTGAGCGCCGTGAGGCAGGGGCCGTCGCCGAAGCCGTTTTGCAGTTCATCCAGGGCTGCGGCGGCAGCGTCGCTTGCTGCCACGGCGTGGGGCCTCTTGCGCCGCAGCACGGAGACTCCTGCGTGGATGCGGTTTCCCGGAACGGACAGCCGGGAAGCCGTCAGCAGGGCCAGTTCCCTCAGGTAGCTTCTGATGTCGTGGCTCTCCAGCACTATCTGTTGGAGCGCGTGCTCCGCCTCTGTCCCGGAGGGCGGGCGGTTGGACGCCAGCTGACGGTCCGGGTCATTGGTCCGGTCAGCAGTCATGACGGCACGCAAATCCTGGGGTGGGCTGGTTCGGCATTCAAACTCCGGATCACGACGCTATCCCGAAATGTCCTATGCCGACACTACGCCCCGGCGGTCCATTCCGGTACAGGCGGCCGCGGTGGGCCATAACCAGCCCATGCGCCGTCAACGGCGCCGACAGTAGGATGAACCCATGCCCAATGCCGAGAACGAGTCCGTCCACCTCCTGCAGGAAATCCTCGTCGGGGCTGGCGACGCGATGGAATTCCTGTCCGGCCTCTCCGGCCTGGCTGCGGCGGCAGTTTCTGAAACTGCTGGTGACGACATCGAATGCGCCGTCACACTCAAACTCCGGCGGCGGCCGGCCACAGCGGCCGGCAGCAGTCCCCGGGCGCTGGAACTCGACAACCTGGAACAGGCTTTGGGTGACGGGCCCTGCATCCGCGCCCTGCGGGAGATGGCCCCGGTGCTCATTGACGACGTCAGCCGGGATTCGAGGTGGCAGACCTACTGCCGTGCCCTGACGGAGCGGAATGTCCACAGCACGCTGGGTGTGCCGCTGGAGATCGCGGGGGACGCGAAGGCGGCACTGAACTTCTTCGCCACGAAGCCCGGAGTGTTCACCGCCGATGTTTACAACAAGGCCCTTGGCTTTGCCGCCGCCGCCCACAACACGCTGCATCTGTCCGTCCGGATTAACAACGCACAGAACAGGGCCGACGACCTCGAAGCGGCCCTGGAGAGCAGGACCGCCATCAACCTGGCGTGCGGGGTGATCATGGCCCAGAACCGTTGCTCACAGGAGGAGGCCATGGCGATCCTCACCAAGGTGTCCAGCAACCGCAACCGCAAGCTGCGGGACGTCGCAAGGGAACTGATCGAGCAGCTGTCCGGCGCCGGCATCAGGACCCATTTCGACGCGTAGCCCTACCGGCGGGCCTTTAGGACGGACACGACGGCGGTACCTGACTGACGGCGGATGTCCCGGCAGTTGCTGCGTCCGATTGCATTTCGGCGTGCCGGTTTCGCCCAAAACCGTTGACACCGCTTGCCCGGCGAATTATCGTGCAACCAAATGGTTGTAGATCAGCTCCGAGAGACCGAACTCGACCGCCTGTTCCAGGCGCTCGCCGATTCCACCCGCCGTGACATTGTGCGGAGGGTGACAGCCGGCGAGTACTCCGTTTCCGGCCTTGCCTCGCTCTACGCCATGAGTTTCGCCGCCGTCCAGAAGCACGTGGCGGTGTTGGAGCGCGCCTCGCTGGTCAGCAAGAAAAAGCGCGGAAGGGAGCAGATTGTGCGGGGGGACCATGGAGGCCTGCAGAGGGCCCGACGGCTGCTCGACGAATACGAACAGATCTGGCGGCAGCGCGCCGCCCGGATGGCCGGCATTCTCGCTGAAGGTTAGGAAGGCAACGCCATGACAGTCATCAGTATGGACAAGAACCCCGAGGCCCTGAGCCTTACCCTGGTTGCCGAATTCGACGGGGGCGTGGAACGCGTCTGGCAGCTCTTCGAGGACCCGCGGCAGCTGGAGCGCTGGTGGGGGCCGCCCAGCTACCCGGCAACCTTCTACAAGCATGATTTCGTGCCGGGCGGCAAGGCAGGCTACTACATGACGAGTCCGGACGGGGAGAAGTCACACGGCTGGTGGGAGTTCACCAGCATCGACGCACCCCGCCAGCTCGAATTCGACGACGGTTTCGCCGACAGCGACGGCAACCCCACCGGTGACCTGGGCATCAGCCACGCGACGGTGAGCCTTGAACCGCTGGGGGAGCGGACCCGCATGACCATGCTCTCGACGTTCGAGTCCGAGGAACAGTTGGAGCAGATAATGGCCATGGGCATGGAAGAAGGCCTGAAGCAGGCAGTGGGCCAGATGGACGGGATCCTCGCCGAGCACGCACCC
>JABFWC010000164.1 GCA_013362385.1 Pseudarthrobacter sp. | reverse complement strand
GGTCATTGGCCACCGTCAGGTCGCCGCCGCTGCGGCGGCACACCACCCGGGACAGTGCCAGGCCGAAGCCCCTGCTCCCGGCCGGGCCGGGGTCCTTGGTGGTGAAGCCCTGGCGGAAGATGTTCTCGGCGGACGGTCCGGGAACCCCGGGACCGGTGTCGCGCACGGTGACGACGACGTCGCCGGAGTGCCTGCCGTCCACCCGCACCGTGACGGCTGCTTCGGGAAGCCCCGTGACGGCGTCGAACGCGTTGTCCACCAGGTTCCCCACCACCGTGGTGAGGTCGCGGGACATCTCGTCGTCCACCTTCTCCAGCGCGGACTCCGGGTCCAGATGCAGGACGGCGCCGCGCTCGGTGGCCAGGCTGGACTTGGCGATCAGGAGGGCAGCGAGCGCGGGGTCCTTGATCCGGCTGGTGACCTCGTCGTTGAGCCGGGTGCGGTCCAGCGTGGCGCCGTTGACGAACTGGACCACGGAGTCATACTCGCCGATCTGGATCAGGCCGGAGATCACGTGCAGCTGGTTGGCGAACTCGTGCGCCTGGGCCCGCAGCGTGTCCGTGGCGGTGCGGGTGTTGCCCAGCTCCCGCTCCAGTTCGGACAGCTCCGTGCGGTCGCGAAGGGTGGTCACCGAGCCGATCACCCGGCCGCGGGACTGGATGGGCACCCGGTTCATCACCACCAGCCGGTCGCCGACGAGCACCAGCTGGTCCGGCCCGGGCTGTTCGCGGGTGAGGACTTCCTTCAGGGCAGGTTCGACGGCGAGGCCGGCCACCCGTTTGCCCACGCAGTCCCCGGGGAGGCCCAGCAGGGAACGCGCGCTGGCGTTGGCCACGGTGATCCGTTCGTGCGGGTCGAGGGCGACCACGCCTTCCTTCAGGCCCTGCAGCATGGCCTCGCGGTTCTCCACCAGGCCGGTGATCTCGCTGGGCTCCATTCCGAGGGTCTGCCGCTTGACCCGGCGCGAGAGCAGGAAGGATCCGGCGACGCCGAGGACACTTGCGACCCCGAGGTAGGTGAGGAGGTTGGGGACGGCGTCGCCCAGCCGCTCCAGGACCGTGGGGTAGTTGCGGCTGATGGAGGCGATCCCGATCATGTGCCCGGTGTCGTCGAGGACGGGGACATGCGCGGACAGCAGCGGGACGCCCGTCCCGCCGACAACGCCGGTCCATCCCCGGCCTTCCATGACCCTGCTGGGACCGAGTTCCAGCGGCTGCCCGAGCAGGCTGGGATCCGAGGACGCCACCACGGTCCGGTCCAGCGTGGCCAGCGCCACCCGGGAGGATCCGGAAACGATCCGCACGGACTCCGCCACGGCGGGCAGGACCGCACCGCCCCGGGGTCCGGCGTCGGGGAGGAGTTCCCTGACCGTGGGGTTCCCGCCCAGGGCTTCCGCTGCCGAGAGCGCGCGCCGGCCCTCGATGCGTTCGAATGCGGCCGCCGACTGCGCCAGCGAGATGGCGACCACTCCCACCAGGACTGCCAGGACGATCAGCAACTGCAGCAGAAGGTACTGCCCCGCGAGGGACATTCCTCGTCGTCGAGTCACAATGGTCTTCCTGGAGGTTGGGTGGGTGGTACCGGGAACTATATCCCACAGCTGCGGACGGGGCTTTGGTGGGGTCCCGGAATCGTGAACGCAATGAACACAACTTTCTCTGCGTACACAAGAGTGATCACCGTCACGGCCGCCCCTAGCATCGGAACCACAAGGCACCGGAACCACAAGCGGGCCGGAGCCGGCCAAGTTTGTTTTGAGAGAAGAGGAACACCATGCGCCAGATCCGCGCATTGCGAGCCGCCGCCGTCGCCGCCGGCCTCGCCCTGATGGCCACCGGCTGCGGTGCCACCGGCAAGAGCTCCACGGGTTCGGAAAGCACCGGCGCTGCCGCCGGTCCCATCACCGGCCTGCAGATCATGGTCCCCAACACCCCCGGCGGCGGCTACGACACCACCGCCCGCGCCGCAGCGAAGGTCCTCGACGACGCGAAGATCTCCACCAACACCGAGGTGTTCAACCTGGCCGGCGCCGGCGGCACCGTGGGCCTGGCCCGCGTGGTCAACGAAAAGGGCAACGGCGACCTGGCCATGCTCATGGGCCTGGGCGTCGTGGGCGCAAGCTACACCAACAAGTCCGAATCCAAGCTCACGGACACCACGCCGCTGGCGCGCCTCATCGAAGAACCGGGCGCCATCATGGTCAGCAAGGATTCCCCGTACAAGACCATCAACGACCTGGTCACGGCCTGGAAGGCCGACCCGGGCTCCATCGCCGTTGGCGGCGGCTCCTCCCCCGGCGGCCCCGACCACCTGCTTCCCATGCAGCTGGCCGGTGCCGTGGGCATCGACGCCACCAAGGTCAACTACGTCGCGTACGACGGCGGCGGCGACCTGCTGCCGGCGATCCTCGGCAACAAGCTCGGCTTCGCAGCCTCCGGCGCCGGCGAATACCTGAAGCAGATCGAATCCGGCGAGGTCCGCGTCCTGGCGACCAGCGGCGAGAAGCGCCTGGACGGCGTGGACGCACCCACGCTGAAGGAATCCAACATCGACCTGGTGTTCACCAACTGGCGCGGCGTGGTGGCACCTCCGGGCATCAGCGACAAGGACAAGGCTGCCCTGATCGCCGCCCTCGAGAAGATGCACGGCACGGACGGCTGGAAGGAAGCGCTGAAGACCCACAGCTGGACCGATGCCTTCATCACCGGTGACCAGTTCAAGACCTTCCTCACCGAGCAGGACAAGCGGGTCGCCGATGTCCTGACCAAGCTCGGGTTGGCGTGACCTCCCTGGCCACAGGCCTGAAAGGCCGCTCCGAGCTGGGGGTCGCACTCCTGCTCGGGGCGGCCGGCGTCATAGTCTTCCTGGACGCCAACGGCCTGGTAACCCCGTATTCGAAGTCCGACCCCGTGGGGCCAAAGACGGTCCCGTTCATCGTGGCCGGCATGCTGGTGGTCTGCGCGGTGCTGCTGGCCGTTAACGTGCTGCGTGGCGGCAAGGGCGAAGCTGAGGGCGGCGAGGATGTCGACCTGACCCACCCGGCGGACTGGAAGACCGTCCTGCCGCTGGCAGGCGCCTTCGTGGCAAACATCCTGCTCATCGACTGGGCCGGCTGGGTCATCTCCGGAACCGTCCTGTTCTGGGGCAGCGTCCTGGCACTCGGCAGCCGCCGCTACATCCGTGACGGGCTGATCTCCGTGGCACTGTCCCTGCTCACCTTCTACGGCTTCTACCTCGGCCTGGGCATTGCGCTGCCGGCCGGCCTCCTGGAAGGAATCCTGTAATGGACGTCTGGTCCTCCCTGATGGACGGTTTCGCCACCGCCCTGACCCCCATGAATTTCCTGTACGCCGTGATCGGCGTGATCCTGGGCACCGCCGTCGGTGTCCTGCCCGGCCTCGGCCCCGCCATGACCGTCGCCCTGTTGCTGCCCGTCACCTACGCGCTGGAACCCACCAGTGCCTTCATCATGTTCGCCGGCATCTACTACGGCGGCATGTACGGCGGCTCCACAACCTCGATCCTCCTTAACACGCCGGGAGAATCCTCCTCCGTGGTCACGGCCATCGAAGGCAACAAGATGGCCAAGGCGGGGCGGGCGGCGCAGGCGCTGGCGACGGCGGCCATCGGCTCGTTCGTTGCCGGCACCATCGGCACTGCCCTGCTGGCCGTCTGCGCGCCGATCGTGGTGAAGTTCGCGGTCAGCCTCGGCGCCCCCAGCTACTTCGCCATCATGGTCCTGGCCCTGCTGGCCGTCACCGCCGTGCTGGGGTCCTCGCGGCTGCGCGGGTTCGCATCCCTGGGCCTCGGCCTGGCAATCGGCCTGGTGGGCATGGACTCGGTCACGGGCCAGCGCCGCCTGACCTTCGGCCAGCCCCTCCTGGCCGACGGCCTGGACATCGTGGTGGTGGCGGTGGCCATCTTCGCGGTCGGGGAGGCTCTCTGGGTGGCAGCACACCTCCGCCGCACCCCGTTGCACGCAATCCCCGTGGGGCAGCCCTGGATGGGCAAGTCCGACTGGAAGCGTTCCTGGAAGCCGTGGCTGCGCGGCACCGCCTTCGGCTTCCCCTTCGGTGCGCTGCCGGCCGGTGGCGCCGAGATTCCCACCTTCCTCTCCTATGTCACGGAAAAGCGTCTCAGCAAGCACCCTGAAGAGTTCGGCAAGGGCGCCATCGAGGGTGTTGCCGGCCCGGAAGCGGCGAACAACGCCGCCGCCGCGGGCACCCTGACCCCGATGCTGGCCCTGGGCCTGCCCACCAACGCCACAGCCGCAGTGATGCTCGCAGCCTTCACCTCCTACGGCATCCAGCCGGGCCCGCAGCTCTTCACCAGCGAGGGCCCCCTGGTGTGGGCGCTGATCGCCAGCCTTTTCATTGGCAACCTCCTGCTGTTGATCATCAACCTGCCGCTGGCACCGATGTGGGCCAAGCTGCTGCAGCTCCCCCGCCCGTACCTGTACGCCGGCATCCTGTTCTTCGCCACACTGGGCGCCTACTCGGTGAACCTGCAGGCGTTCGACCTTGTGATCCTGCTGGTTCTGGGTGCCCTCGGGTTCATGATGCGCCGCTTCGGGCTGCCCGTGCTGCCGCTGATCCTCGGCGTGATCCTGGGACCGCGGATCGAGGGGCAACTCCGGAAGACCCTGCAGCTGAGCGCGGGTGATCCGGCAGGGCTCTTCGGCGAGCCGATCGCCGTCGTCATCTACGTCATCATTGCCCTCATCCTGCTCTGGCCCTTCGCCTACAAGCTCTTCCGCCGCAACCGCCCGGTTGCTGCTCCTGCCGGCGGGGCGGAGTCGGGCGAGGCTGAGTCCGGCGGGGCATCAGCCCTTGCCACGGAAGCCGATGATACGGTCCACTCGAACCACACTGCCGTGTATTCCGACCATAAGGAGCGACCATGACCGTTGTTGTGGGATACGTCCCCACCCCTGAAGGC
>JABFWC010000460.1 GCA_013362385.1 Pseudarthrobacter sp. | reverse complement strand
TGGTAGTCCGGAGCCGGGTAGTGGTTGAATCCGGGCCACATGGCACCGTCGTCCGTGATCCGGAAGTGGGCCGGCTGCTCCTGCGTGACCGTCAGCTTCGGGATCCGGAGGCCGCCGGCGTCCTTGCCGGAGGCCTGCGCCAGGAGCTTCTCCGTCCAGCCGCCCGCAGTCACCACGGCCTGGGCTGCGGTGACCACCTCCGTGCCTGCGGCCGATTCGAGCGTGAGCCGCACGACGTCGTCGAACACCGCGAACTCCACCACCTTGGTATGGTGCCTGATCTCGGCGCCGCGGGCAGCGGCGAGGCGCTGGAGGGCGGGCAACGCGGCCTCGGGGCTGAGCTGGCCGCCGTCGGGCATGTGCAGGACCTGCCGGTCGAAGCGTATGCCGCGCCAGCGCTCGGCGGCCTCCGCCGGGTCCAGGAACTCCGCACGGATCCCGGCGGCGGTGAGGGCGGACGCAACCTCGGCGAAGTGCGGGTTGACGCCGTGGCTGACGATGCCGGTCCGGGCCAGCAGCTGCAGGCCGCTTTCCTGCTCCAGCTCCTCCCACAGGGCCAAGCCCTCGGTCAGCATGGCGACGTACTCCGGCTGGTGGTACCCGGGGTTGAGGTTCCGGGTGGCGCCGTGCGACGCGCCGATCCTGTGCCCCGGGCCGAACTGCTCCACGAGCGTCACCTCGCGCCCCCGGCGGGACAGTGCCCAGGCAGCTGCCGAGCCCATGGCGCCGCCGCCGATCACCACGGTGTCAAGAACAGTGTTCATCAGCCCTCCAAGCTGGGTTGTGCCTAGTCTCGCCGGCAGGAGCGGTCAGGCCAGCAAAAGCGCGACGCCGATCATCGCCGGAACTGCCACCACGGTGGTAATCAGCACGGTGTCCTTGGCGACGGTCAGGCCGGTCCTATACCGGCTGGCCGCCACGAAAACGTTCTGGGCCGTGGGCAGGGCCGTTGTGACCACCACGGCGAACAGGGCGTGCCCGTCCATGCCCAGTGCGAAGCGGGCGAAAACATAGGCCAGGGCGGGCTGGACGGCCAGTTTGAATCCGCTGGCCAGCAGGGTGTCCAGCCTCCGGCCGGCCGACGCCTGAAGGGGGCGGGTGCCATTCAGGCTCATGCCGAACGCGATCAGCATCGCGGGGATCGCAGCCCCGCCGATCAAGTGGATCGGTTCCATGACCAGTGCAGGTACCTGGAAGCGCGTGCCGGCCACCAGCAGCCCCAGGCCGGAACCGACGATCATGGGGTTCCGCAGGATCATCAGGACGAAGCCCAGGGGAGTGGTCCGGTGCGAGCTGGTGCTTGAATCCAGGATCATCAGGAACATGGGCGTGAAGAATGCCAGCTGGAAGATCAGCAGCGGCGCCACGTAACTGGCGTCGCCCAGGACATATACCGCGATGGGAATACCAAGGTTGGCGGAGTTCGCGAGCGACGCGGACATGGCTGACATCAGCGATTCGGGGAGGCCCCGCTTCAGCCAGCACTTGGCAAGTACGAAAAAGATGGAGGCCGTGGCGATGGCGGCAACGGCGGTCACGAGGAGGGGTTCGGCAAAGACTTCCTGCAGGCGGGCCTTGCTGAGGGTTTCGAAAAGCAGGGCGGGGCTGGCCACGAAGAAGGTGAGGCCGCTGAGCACGGGCCGGGCGTTCTCGCCGAGGATTTGGCGCCGGCCCACGAACCATCCCACCAGGATGATGCACCACACCACGAAGAACCCTGCCAGCACTCCTAGCAAGGGATTCCTCCCGGGGCATGGAGGAAGTGTCTACCGGAGTTCACGCTCCGGGTTCAGAGTGCGGCGTTGTTAAGCGCGAAAGGGGGGCGCAGCAGCCCGGGGGTGAGGCCTTCGGCGGGATCGTTGCCGAGCTGGATGACCTTGTTGTTCCCGTCCACGTGGACCACCTTGGGGTGGTAGGCCAGGGCTTCCTCGGTGGTCATCTGCGCGTAGGTAATCAGGATGACAATGTCGTTTTCCTGCATCAGGTGTGCCGCCGCACCGTTGATGCCGATGACGCCGGACCCGCGCTCACCGGCGATGGTGTAGGTTTCCAGGCGCGCGCCGTTGGTGACGTCGACAATGGAGACCAGCTCGCCGGGCAGGATGTCTGCAGCCTCCAGCAGGTCCAGGTCAACGGTGACGGAACCTACGTAGTGCAGGTCGGCGTGCGTGACGGTGGCCCGATGGATTTTGGACTTGAACATTGTTCGATTCATAACGCCTCCAGTTTAGCGCCGGGCCCCCAGGACCGCAGTGACGCAGGAAACACTTCGCCTCCGCGGACGCGCCTGCGCAGTGGCACCCGTCCTCGATGCGCAGGGGACGCACCTGCGCAACCAGGGGCTGTCCCGTGGCGCACGGAAGGACACGTACGACGGCGGGCGGTCACCCGGCGTCGTCGCCCGCCACTGCCGCCGCGGCGGCTGCGAGGGTTTCACGCGCCGCCAGGATGGCCGGACGCTGCGCGCTTGAACGGCGGACCGACGTGAAAATGCTCCGGTGCGGCCTGCCCGGAAGCTCCAGCAGTTGGGCAGTGGTGCCCCGGCCGGTCCACACCAGGTCCGGCATCAGCGCCACGGCGTTGCCTGACTCGATCAGGCGCGCCTGGGCCTGAAGGTCGGCGGTTTCGAACCGGACATCGGGTTCGAAACCGGCACTCCGGCAGGCCTGCTCGGCCCAGTGGCGGGAGGCCGCGCCGCGGGGTTCCATGACCCAGGCGAGGTCGGCGGTGTCCGCCAGCGAACGGATGGGCGCCGCTCCTGCGGATGCCGGGGGAACGGCCAGCCGGATGGCGTCGGTGGTGAGCTTGATGCGGTCCAGCTCTGGATAGCGGGGGGCAGCATGCCCGGGATACTGCTCCGCGATCACCAGGTCGAAATCGCGGGCCCAGGTCTCGTGCAGTGCGGTTTCCGGCTCGCGCTGGATCATCTCGATCCGCACCTCCGGGTAGGCGGTGGCCATGCGGGTCAGGGTGTCGGGCATCAGGGCCAGTGCCGCGGACTGGAAGACGGCGATCTTCACGGTGCCGGTCACCGTGGTCAGCGATGCCGCAAGGTCCGCCTCCGCCTGTTCCATGGTTTCGAGCAACTGCGCCGTGTGCGCCACCAGCACCTCGGCCTGGGGTGTCAGCTGCACCCGGCGGCCTGTCTTGCGGAGCAGCTCCACGCCCACTTCCTTCTCCAGGAGGGCGAGCTGCTGCGATACCGACGACGGGCTGTACTGCAATGCCTCCGCCACTTCCGCGAGCGTCCCCCGGATGCTGAGTTCACGGAGCAGCCGGAGCCGGCGCACGTCAAGCATGACGGATTCCTAACTGAAACTAACGAATATAGGTTAGAAGTAGTCACTTTATCTAATGCAAAGGCCCACGCATACTGTTGGAACCGAGTTACCCCCGTCACAGCCATTCTTTGGCGTGCCGCGGCGGGGTCGCACCCCCAAGCAGGAGTTCCTGATGAGCAGTAAAGATCTAAGCCAATCGATCATGCGGCGCAAGCCCATTGATGACATCGAGGAAGAGAACAAGCACAGCGGTCTATTCAAGTCGCTCGGGCTGTGGCAGCTCACTGCCATTGGCGTCGGCGGCATCATCGGCGTCGGCATCTTCTCCCTCGCGGGGCTCGTTGCCGCCGGCAGCGAAGGCAACCCGGGAGTGGGGCCCGCGGTGCTGATCTCGTTCCTGATCGCAGGCCTCGCGTCCGCGGCGGCAGCCCTGTCCTACGCGGAATTCGCAGGCATGATCCCGCGGGCAGGCTCGGCCTACACCTACGGCTACGTGGCGCACGGCGAGGTGATCGGCTGGTTCATCGGCTGGGACCTGCTGCTCGAATACATCGCCATCGTCGCGGTGGTGGCCATCGGCATCTCCGGTTACCTTGACGCCTTCCTGTCCGGCATCGGCATCCACATGCCCGTCTGGATGACCTCCACCGTGGACGAAGGCAAGGGCGGCATCATCAACATCCCCGCCATCCTGGTCTGCCTGCTGGTGACCTGGATCCTCTCCCGCGGCACCAAGGCCTTTGGCCGGTTCGAACTCGTCGCCGTCGCCATCAAGGTGGTCCTGATCCTCTTCATCATCGGGCTCGGCGTGTTCTACATCGACACCAACAACTACAACCCGTTCATGCCCAGCGGTTTCGGCCCCGTCGTGGCAGGCTCGGCCACCGTCTTCTTCGCCGTGTTCGGCTATGACGCCATGAGCACCGCGGCCGAGGAAGCCAAGGATGGCAAGAAGCACATGCCCAAGGCCATCGTGCTCTCGCTCATTATCGCCATGCTCCTCTACGTGGCCGCCACCCTGGTCCTTACCGGCATGCAGAACTACAAGGACATCGACCCCAAGGCCGGCTTCGCCTCTGCCTTCACGTCCGTCGGCCTGCCCGTCATCGCCACCATCATCTCGGTGTTCGCCGTGCTGTCCATCCTGACCGTCATGCTCACCTTCCTCCTGGGCGTCACCCGGGTGTGGTTCTCGATGAGCCGCGACGGCCTGCTTCCCGGCTGGTTCGCGAAGACCGACCGCCACGGCACCCCGCAGCGGGTCACCTGGATCGGCGGTATCGCTTCCGCGTTCCTGGCCGGCGTCTTCCCGATCAAGGCAGTGGCGGACCTGACCAACATCGGCATCCTGGCCGCATTCGTCGTCGTGTGCCTGTCCGTGATCATCTTCCGTTACAAGCGCCCGGACGCGCCCCGCACGTTCCGCCTGCCGCTGATGCCCGTTATTCCTGCCTTCGGCGTCCTGGCGTCGGCCTTCCTGATGCTCCAGCTGCACTGGGAAACCTGGCTGCGGTTCGTGGTGTGGCTGGTCATCGGCCTGGCCATCTACTTCGGCTACGGCCGCAAGCACTCGCTGATGAACCCCGACAGCCCCCGCCACCAGGAGCTCGTGGAACTGCACCGCCCGCTCGCCTGACACCCGTCGCCCTGGCCACCCTGGAA
>JABFWC010000058.1 GCA_013362385.1 Pseudarthrobacter sp. | reverse complement strand
AAGGACGCCCAGTGACAACCGCAACAAGGCACTTCATCAAAGACACCGACCTCACGCCCGCCGAGCAGGCCGAGGTCCTGGAACTCGCGGCCCGCATGAAGGCCGCGCCGTACAGCGTCCAGCCGTTCGCCGCGGAGGGCAGCGGCCGCAAGACCGTGGCCGTGATCTTTGACAAGACCTCCACCCGGACCCGGGTTTCCTTCGCCACCGGCATTGCCGACATGGGCGGCAATGCCCTGGTCATCAACCCCGGCGAGGCCCAGATCGGCCACAAGGAATCCGTGGAGGACACCGCCAAGGTCCTCGAACGCATGGTGTCCACCATTGTGTGGCGCACCGGGGCACACTCCGGGCTCGTGGCAATGGCGGAAAACTCGAAGGTTCCGGTCATCAACGCCCTGTGCGACGACTACCACCCGTGCCAGCTCCTCGCGGACCTGCTCACCGTCAAGGAGCACAAGGGCGTACTCAAGGGGCTGACCATGAGCTATCTAGGCGACGCCGCCAACAACATGGCCAACTCCTACCTGCTGGCCGGCGTCACCGCCGGGATGCACGTCCGCATCGCCGGACCCGAGGGCTACCTGCCGGCAGCGGAGATTGTGGCTGCTGCCGAGGAACGCGCGGCTGAAACCGGCGGTTCCGTGCTCGTCACCACCGACGCCAAGGAAGCGCTGCAGGGCGCTGACGTCGTCGCCACCGACACCTGGGTATCGATGGGCCAGGAGGCCGAAAAGGAAGCCCGGCTGCAGCTGTTCCGGGACTACTCCGTGGACTCCGGCGCCATGGCACTGGCTGCGGATGGCGCCGTCGTGCTCCACTGCCTGCCCGCCTACCGGGGCTACGAAATCTCCGCCGACGTCATCGACGGCCCGCAGTCCATCGTGTGGGACGAAGCGGAAAACCGGCTCCACGCCCAGAAGGCGCTGATGGCATGGCTGATGCACCAGTCCGGCCTGGCCTTCGTCGAGGGCCTCGCACCCGTCGAGGGCACCGGGGAGAGCACGTTCTAGTGTCCGCCAACCCCTCGGTGGCAGGCTCCAGCCCGGCCACCAAGACAGCCCGGCAGGCGCGCATCACCGCCATCCTCACCGGGCAGTCCGTGCGTTCGCAGGCGGAGCTTGCGGCGCTGCTCGCGGACGACGGCGTCCAGGTCACCCAGGCCACGCTGTCCCGCGACCTGGTGGAACTGGGAGCCGTCCGGGTCCGCGGCAAGGAAGGCGTGCTGGTGTACGCGGTGCCGGGCGAAGGCGGCGAACGGGCCGCCAAGAGCGGCGTCACCCAGGAGATCCTGGACGCCAGGCTGGCCCGGCTCTGCAGTGAACTGCTGGTCACCGCGGAGGCCTCGGCCAACCTCGTGGTGCTGCGTACACCGCCGGGCGCGGCGAATTTCCTGGCCCTCGCGATCGACCACTCGGTGATGCCGTCCATCCTGGGCACCATCGCCGGCGATGACACCGTGCTGCTGGTGTCCCGCGACCCCCTGGGCGGACCGGACCTGGCCGCCCGCTTCCTGCAACTGGCTGAAGAAGCCGGGCAATAAGCTTGAAGACGATCAACCAACCAAACCCCAACAAGGAGCATTTGAAGTGACTGAACGCATTGTGCTGGCCTACTCGGGCGGCCTGGACACGTCCGTCGCCATCGGCTGGATCGGTGAAGCCACCGGTGCCGAGGTCATCGCCGTGGCGGTGGACGTCGGACAGGGCGGCGAATCGCTGGAAACCATCCGCCAGCGCGCACTTGGCTGCGGCGCCGTCGAGGCCTACGTGGCGGACGCCTCCGACGAGTTCGCCAACGAATACTGCGTGCCGACGCTGAAGGCCAACGCCCTCTACCAGGGCCACTACCCGCTGGTGTCCGCCATCTCCCGGCCCGTCATCGTCAAGCACTTGGTCAAGGCTGCCCGTGAATTCGGCGCCACCACCGTGGCCCACGGCTGCACCGGCAAGGGCAACGACCAGGTCCGCTTCGAAGTGGGCATCCAGACCCTCGGCCCGGACCTGAAGTGCATCGCGCCCGTCCGCGACCTCGCCCTTACCCGCGACAAGGCCATCGCCTTCGCCGAGGAAAAGGGCCTGCCGATCGAGACCACCAAGAAGAACCCGTACTCGATCGACCAGAACGTCTGGGGCCGCGCGGTGGAAACCGGCTACCTCGAGGACATCTGGAACGCCCCCACCAAGGACATCTACGACTACACCGCCACCCCGGAGTTCCCGCCGGCACCGGACGAGGTCACCATCTCCTTCGAAGCAGGCGTGCCCGTGGCGATCGACGGCGTCAAGGTCACCCCGCTGCAGGCCATCAAGGAGCTCAACCGCCGCGCCGGGGCCCAGGGCGTGGGCCGCATCGACGTCGTCGAAGACCGCCTGGTGGGCATCAAGTCCCGCGAGATCTACGAAGCTCCGGGTGCCATGGCGCTGATCACCGCGCACAAGCACCTCGAGGACGTCACCATCGAGCGCGAGCAGGCCCGCTTCAAGGCCACCGTCGGCCAGCGCTGGGCCGAGCTGGTTTACGACGGACAGTGGTTCTCCCCGCTCAAGCGCTCCCTGGACGCCTTCATCGAGGACACCCAGAAGTACGTCTCCGGCGACATCCGCATGACGCTGCACGGCGGCCAGGCCATCGTCAACGGCCGCCGCTCCGACACCTCGCTGTACGACTTCTCGCTGGCCACCTACGACACCGGTGACACCTTCGACCAGTCCATGGCCCGGGGCTTCATCGAGCTGTGGGGCATGTCCGCCAAGGTTGCCTCCGGCCGTGACATCCGCGTCGCAGGGAAGTAGCCCGCGTGGCTGACGCAAAAACGGAGGCGACCAACACAGGCGCGCTGTGGGGCGGCCGCTTCGCCGGCGGCCCTGCGGACGCCCTCGCGGCGCTGAGTAAGTCCACCCACTTCGACTGGCGGCTGGCGCGGTACGACATCGCCGGGTCCCAGGCGCACGCCCGGGTGCTGCACAAGGCGGGGCTGCTGGACGACGCCGAGCTGGACGGCATGCTCGCGGCCCTGGCACAGCTGGACGAGGACGTTGCCTCCGGCGCCTACCTGCCCGCAGAGTCCGATGAGGACGTGCACGGTTCGTTGGAACGCGGGCTCATCGAGCGCGCCGGTGCCCAGCTGGGCGGCAAGCTCCGCGCCGGCCGGTCCCGCAACGACCAGGTGGCAACCCTGGGCCGGATGTTCCTGCGCGACCACGCCCGGATCATCGCCCGCGGCGTGCTGGATACGGTGGATGCCCTGGTGGAGCAGGCCAAGGCCCACCACGGCGTGGCCATGCCGGGCCGCACCCACCTGCAGCACGCCCAGCCGGTCCTGCTCAGCCACCACCTGCTGGCACACGCCTGGGCCCTGCTGCGCGACGTGCAGCGGCTCCAGGACTGGGACAAGCGGGCGGGGGTCTCGCCGTACGGGTCCGGGGCGCTGGCCGGGTCCTCGCTGGGACTGGACCCGGAGGCCGTGGCCGCGGACCTCGGCTTCTACTCCGCCGTGCACAACTCGATCGACGGCACCGCTTCGCGCGACGTTTTCGCCGAGTTCGCCTGGGTCTGCTCCATGATCGGCGTGGACCTGTCCCGCATTTCCGAGGAAGTCATCTTCTGGGCCACCAAGGAGTTTTCCTTCGTCACCCTGCATGACTCGTACTCCACGGGGTCCTCGATCATGCCGCAGAAGAAGAACCCTGATGTGGCCGAGCTGGCCCGCGGCAAGGCCGGACGGCTGATCGGCAACCTCACGGGCCTGCTGGCCACGCTGAAGGGCCTGCCGCTGGCGTACAACCGGGACCTGCAGGAGGACCAGGAGCCGGTGTTCGACGCCGCCGACACCCTGGAACTGCTGCTCCCGGCCGTGTCGGGCATGATCGCCACCCTGACGTTCAACACGGAGCGGATGGAGTCGCTGGCCCCGCAGGGCTTCGCGCTGGCTACGGACATTGCCGAATGGCTGGTCCGCCAGGGCGTGCCGTTCCGCGAGGCCCACGAGCTGTCCGGTGCCGCTGTCAAGCAGGCCGAGTCCCGCGGCGTGGAGCTGTGGGACCTGACGGACCAGGAGTACGCCGCCATCTCGGAGCACCTCACGCCCGACGTCCGGACCGTGCTCTCCACCGAGGGGTCGCTCAACAGCCGCAACTCCCAGGGCGGAACGGCGCCGGCCGCCGTCGAGCGCCAGCTGGCCGCGCTGGAAGCCGAGCTTGCCGGTGTGCGGGAGTACGCAGGCTAAAACGCCCGCTTACTTCTGGCGTGTTTCTATGCGACGCCCGCTCACTTTCTTTGGGAAAGTGGGCGGGCGTCGCTGTTTTTGGTGCAAAAGGTGAGCGGGCGTGGGGAGTACATGGCTGTCGACCCGCCGTTAGGCTGGCTCCATGAGCGAAACTTTCCGGAAGTTCCTTCGCACCCTGCCCGACTTTCCCTCCGACCTGCCGGCCTTCGACCCGGATAACGCGCCGCAGGATCCCGCCTTGCTCTTCAAGCAGTGGCTGGATGAGGCGCTGGACGCCGGGGAGCGGCAGCCGCACGCCTTCAGCCTGGCCACGGTGGGGACGGATGCCGGCGGCGGCCCGCAACCGTCGTCGAGAATGCTGATCCTGAAGAACATCGACGACGACGGCTGGCACTTCGCCACGTCCCGCACCTCGCGGAAGGGCCGCGAGCTGGCCGCTGAACCAAGGGCGGCCATGAATTTCTACTGGCCTGGCCTTGGCCGCCAGGTCCGGGTGGCCGGACCCGTGACCGAGCTGTCCGCGGAGGCGTCCGCCGTTGACTGGCATGAGCGGCCCCGCGCCGACGGCAGCGACAATCCGCAGTGGCAGCTCTTCGCCCTGCAGCCGGTGGAAATCGAGTTCTGGCAGGCCAGCAGCGACGGCGAACACGTCCGGCACCGTGTCGGCCCGGACGGTAGACAGCTGGGCTGACCCCCCTCGGCTAGGCTGGCCGCATGACCTCTCCA
>JABFWC010000229.1 GCA_013362385.1 Pseudarthrobacter sp. | reverse complement strand
GGTCACGGTGTGGCAACGGAGTACCAGTATCTGGACTTCGTGCGGTTAGGCTACTCGTATATGTAGGCCCCGTCACAGTGCATAACTGCGCCCGGCCTGCGGGGAAGCACCAATTCCCGTTACATCTCCCACAACTCATAGGAGGCGGAATGCGTTTTACGCGCACTTCCAAAGCACTGGGCATCGTGGCGGCCGCCACGCTCGCCCTGACCGGGTGCGGCGCCGGCGGCGGCGGCAGCACCGACGGGGCCAGCAAAGCTGCCGGCGACCCGAACAAGGTCATCACCGCCTACAGCAACGAACCACAAAATCCGCTGCTGCCGGCAAACACCAATGAGGTTTACGGCGGCCGCGTCGTCAACCTGCTCTTTGAAGGCCTCCGCAGTTACGATGCGAACGGCAAGGCAGTGAACGCGCTTGCCGATTCCATCGAGTCATCCGACGCCCAGAACTGGACCATCAAGGTCAAGCAGGGCCAGAAGTTCACCAACGGTGAGGCGATCACAGCCAAGACCTTCGTGAATTCGTGGAACTTCGCCGCCAACTCCAAGAACCTGCAGAACAACGGATTCTTCTTCGAATCCATTGCCGGCTACGACGACGTCTCCGCTGTTACCAAGTCGACTGACGCCAGTGGCAAGTCCACCAGCACCCCGGCGCCGAAGGCGGACACCATGTCCGGCCTGGCGGCAACCGACGATTCGACCATCACGGTCAAGCTGGCCCAGCCTGAGGCGGACTGGTCCCTGCGCCTGGGCTACTCCGCCTTCTATCCGCTGCCTTCCGCGGCCCTTGCAGACCCCAAGACCTACGGTGAAAACCCCGTCGGCAACGGGCCCTACAAGTTCGAGAAGCAGGGTTCCTGGGTCCACGACCAGTCCATCTCGCTGGTGAAGAATGCTGACTACAACGGCACCCGCCCCGCCAAGAACGGCGGCGTGACGTTCAAGTTCTACACCGATCCGGGCCCCGCCTACACCGACCTGCAGTCCGACAACCTGGACATCACGGACGTCCTGCCGTCCAACGCGCTGAAGACCTACGTCAATGACTTCCCGGACCGCAACGCCACCAAGGCGGTAGCCACCAACTCCACCCTGAACATCCCGGGCTACAACCCGAACTTCCAGGGCGAAGCCGGCAAGCTGCGCCGCCAGGCCCTCTCCTACGCCATCAACCGCGAGGAGATCGCGAAGGTGGTCTTCAACGGCACCCGCACCCCGGCCAAGGCCTACGCTCCGCCGGTCATCGATGGCTTCAAGGAAGGCATCAAGGGCAGCGAAGTGCTGAAGTTCGACGCCGCCAAGGCCAAGGACCTGTGGGCACAGGCCGAGAAGATCCAGCCCTACGACAACTCCAAGCCGCTCCAGATTGCCTCCAACACCGATGGCGGCAACAAGGAATGGATCGACGCCGTAGCCAACGGCTTCAAGCACAACCTCGGCATCCAGGCTGAGATCCAGCCGTTCGCCAAGTTCGCCGAAGTCCTGAACCTGCGCAAGTCCCAGCAGCTGCCGGGCCTGACCCGCGCCGGCTGGCAGGGTGACTACCCGTCGCTGTACAACTTCCTGGGTCCGGTCTGGGCCACGGGCGCATCCTCGAACTACGAGAAGTACTCGAACCCCGAGTTCGACAAGCTCCTCAAGGAGGGCCTGGCCGCCAAGAGCACGGATGAGGCAAACGCCAAGTTCAACCAGGCACAGGAAATCCTCTTCCAGGACCTTCCCGGACTGCCGCTCTGGGACCAGGCACGCCCGATCGTATGGAGCAACAATGTCGTGAAGGCCGAGACCGGCTGGAACGGTGAAATCCTCTACTACGGCATCACCGCAAAGTAGTCCCAGATCTAACTTGCCGACAGGCTGATGGGGGTCCGGTTACGGCCGGGCCCCCATTGGCTTGCACCGGCAGGAAGGCACCAATGAACCCGCTCTTTTTCCTTCCGGAAAGCAGGTGATCCTGTGCTCCGGTTTATCCTGCGCCGACTGCTCCAGGTGATCCCTGTCTTCATCGGCACCACACTGCTGGTCTATTACATGGTCTTCGCCCTGCCCGGCGATCCCATCGCCGCGCTGTTCGGCGACCGCCAGCCACCCCAGGCTGTGATCGACACCCTGCGCAGCCAGTACAACCTGGACCAGCCATTCTGGGTCCAGTACGGTCTGTTCCTCAAAAACCTCTTCACCTTCAACCTGGGCAACGATTTCACCGGGCAGCCCATCGCGGCAAGCCTTGCCCGTGTCTTTCCCGTGACGGCGATGCTCGCCATTGAGGCACTGGCCATCCAGGCCATCTTCGGCGTGCTGTTCGGCGTGTTCGCCGGGCTGCGCCGGGGCGGCTGGTTCGATTCCACCGTCCTGGTGGCGTCGCTGGTGGTCATCGCCGTGCCCACCTTCGTCCTGGGCTTCGTCTTCCAGCTTGTCTTCGGCGTCCAGCTCGGCTGGGCCAAACCGACCGTAGGCGCGAACGCGAACTGGGCCACCCTGCTGCTTCCGGCGGTGGTCCTGGGCCTCGTATCGTTCGCCTACGTGCTGCGACTGACCCGTGCGTCCGTCAGCGAAAACATGAACGCCGACTACGTTCGCACGGCCACCGCCAAGGGGCTGTCCCGGCCCCGCGTGGTGCTGGCGCACATCCTGCGCAACTCGCTGATCCCGGTGGTGACCTATCTTGGCGCCAACCTTGGCAGCCTCATGGGCGGTGCCATCGTCACTGAAGGCATCTTCAACGTCCCGGGTGTCGGCAACAAGCTCTACCAGGCCGTCCTCCGCAGCGAAGGCCCCACCATCGTCTCCATCGTCAGCGTGCTCGTGCTGGTGTTCGTCGTGGCCAACCTGCTCGTCGACCTCCTGTACGCCTGGCTTGACCCGAGGATCCGCTATGACCAGTAACAACAGCCACTTCGTGGCCCCCATCGACGAGACGCCGCTGCAGGCGACGGACGCGGTCAAGACCGACCAGGCACCCCTGAGCCTGTGGGCAGACGCCTGGCGCAAGCTCCGGCGTCGTCCGCTGTTCATCATCTCGACCATCCTCATCCTGATGCTGATCGTGATTGCCCTGTTCCCCGGGCTCTTCTCCTCGGTGCCGCCGAACGAAAACTGCGAGCTTGCCAACTCCGAGGGCGGTCCGACCGCCGGGCATCCGTTCGGGTTCACGTTCCAGGGCTGTGACGTGTACTCCCGCGTCATCCACGGCACCCAGGCCTCATTGTCCGTAGGCGTGCTTTCCGTGCTGTGCGTGCTGGTGATCGGTGTGACCATTGGTGCCCTCGCCGGGTACTACGGCGGCTGGATCGATGCCGTCCTCGCCCGGCTCGGCGACATCTTCTTCGCCCTCCCGCTCGTCCTCGGTGCGCTGGTGATCACCCAACTGCCCCTGTTCCGCGAAAACAAGAGCGTGTGGACCGTGGTGCTGGTCATCTCGCTCCTGGCGTGGCCGCAAATGGCCCGCATCACCCGCGGTGCAGTGATCGAAGTGCGCAACGCCGACTTCGTGACGGCGGCGCGGGCCCTGGGGGTCTCCAAGTTCGGCGCCCTGCTCCGGCACGTGCTCCCGAACGCCCTGGCTCCGATCATCGTCCTGGCAACGCTGGAACTTGGTGTGTTCATCGTTGCCGAAGCCACCCTGTCCTTCCTGGGCATCGGCCTGCCGCAGAGCATCATGTCATGGGGCAACGACATCGCGGGCGCCCAGGCGTCCATCAGGACGCGTCCGGAGATCATGCTTTACCCGGCCGCGGCGCTGTCCATCACCGTGCTGAGTTTCATCATGCTGGGCGACGCCGTGCGCGACGCCCTCGACCCCAAGAGCCGCCAGCGATGAGAGATAAAGAGATGACAACTCCAGAGGTCCGCATCGACGGGTGTACGGCCGCTGCTTGAAATCCGCGACCTCGCCATCACCTTCAAGACCGGCGGCGGCGAAGTGAAGGCGGTGCGCGACGCCCACCTGACCATCATGCCCGGCGAAACCGTGGCCATCGTGGGCGAGTCGGGTTCCGGCAAATCGACCACCGCACTCGCAGCCATCGGCCTGTTGCCCAACAACGGCCGGGTGTCCGGCGGCCAGATCCTGCTGGACGGTGAGGACATTGCGCACGCCAGCGAGCAGCGCATGATTGAGCTGCGCGGCAACACCATCGGCATGGTTCCGCAGGATCCCATGTCCAACCTCAATCCTGTATGGAAGATCGGCTACCAGGTCCGTGAAACGCTGCGGGCCAACGGCCGCCCCAGCGGGCCCGACGACATCGCCGAGGTGCTGTCGCAGGCCGGGTTGCCGGATTCGAAGCGGCGGGCCAACCAGTACCCGCACGAGTTCTCCGGCGGCATGCGCCAGCGCGCGTTGATCGCCATCGGCCTGTCCTGCCAGCCGCGCCTGCTGATCGCGGACGAGCCGACGTCGGCCCTGGACGTGACAGTGCAGCGCCAGATCCTGGACCACCTGGACACCATGACCACCGAACTCGGGACTTCCGTGCTGCTCATCACCCACGATCTGGGGCTCGCGGCCGAGCGCGCCGACAAGGTTGTGGTCATGTACCAGGGCCGCGTCGTTGAAGCAGGCCCGTCGCTGGAGCTGTTGCGCAACCCCCAGCACCCGTACACCAAGCGGCTCGTGGAATCGGCGCCCTCACTGGCCAGCCGCCGCATCCAGGTGGCCAAGGAGCAGGGCGTGGAGGCCGCGGACCTGCTGGCACCGGCCGCCGAAACGGTGAAGCGGGACAGCTTCCTGCAGATCCAGGACCTGCGGAAGGTGTACAAGCTCCGCTCGGGGCTGGGCAAGGCAACGGACTTCGCCGCGGTTGACGGCGTGAGCTTCGATGTCCGGCGCGGCACCACGACGGCGATCGTGGGGGAGTCGGGCTCCGGCAAGTCCACGGTGGCCAAGATGGTTCTCCAGCTTGAGAAGCCGACCGAGGGCCGGATCCTGTTCGACGGCGTGGACACCTCCGCCCTCAAGCCAGCCGAACTGTTCAAGTTCCGCAGGCGGGT
>JABFWC010000488.1 GCA_013362385.1 Pseudarthrobacter sp. | reverse complement strand
AGCTTCTGGCGGGCCAGCGGCTTGGTGAGCCGGCAGCGCCTCCGGCCGCCGCC
Organism: Pseudarthrobacter sp.; assembly: GCA_013362385.1. Lineage (GTDB taxonomy): Bacteria > Actinomycetota > Actinomycetes > Actinomycetales > Micrococcaceae > Arthrobacter. Next base: position 4,946 of record JABFWC010000488.1, on the reverse strand, counting down.
GGGCCGGCCGGAGAGGCTCCCGCTGCGGCCGACACCGCTCCGTCCTGCCCGGCTGTGCCCGCGGCCGAGGGGGTGGGGCCTGGGGCAGCGATGGCCGCCGCCGCGGCCGCGGAGCAGCAGGCCGTCTACGGCTACCAGGCTGCCCTGCCCCGGCTCGCCCCCGCCGAAGCAGGAACGGCCCAGGCCTACCTCGGCCAGCACAAAGACCTCGCCAAGGAGGCTAACGCACGCCTCCGCATGCTGTGCGCCACCGCGGAACCCCAGCAGCCCGGCTATGTGGTGGACGCCCGGTTCCTGGCTGCACCCGCACCGGGCCTGGGCAGGCTTGAAACGGCAACGCTGGCCTCCTACGGCACCCTGGTGTCGCTCTCCGGGGGCCCGGTGCGGGCCTGGGCACTGGCAGCACTGCAGTCGGCCGCGAAGCGCGCCGCCCAATGGGGAGCGGATCCGGGTCCTGTCCCCGGGGTTGCGCTGGATGTGGACCGGTTGCCCGGCCTCCCCGCCGGGGTGCAGGCGCCAACCCCCTCGGCGTCCTGACCGGCCTCGCCGCAAAGGGCTTCTTGACGCACTGTCCCCGGGAGTGGCGACTGCCATGCCGTGATGGTTTGCTGGAGGCATGGACTCACACGAACCGGGCGGGCCTGCCGGCGCACCGGACGCCGGCCCGGGACTGAACGCGCACCTGGAAACCGAACCGCATGGAAACGACCTCGCGCACCGGCTGAACTGGCTGCGCGCCGGAGTCCTCGGCGCCAACGACGGCATCGTTTCGGTCGCGGCCATCGTTGTGGGCGTGGCCGGCGCCACCGCCGATACCGGCCCCATCCTTGCCGCGGGCGCGGCCGGGCTGGTGGGCGGAGCAGTCTCCATGGCCCTGGGCGAGTACGTTTCGGTCGGCAGCCAAAGCGACAGCCAGCGCGCGCTGATCGAGAAGGAACGCCTGGAGCTGGCGGAGGAGCCCGAGGAAGAACTCGCCGAGCTCACGGCCATCTACCAGGCGAAGGGGCTTACCCCGGAAACGGCAGCCAAGGTTGCCGAAGAATTGACCGCGCACGACGCCCTCGCGGCGCATTTGTCCGCCGAGCTCAACATCGACGAGACGGATATCGTGAGCCCGTGGCACGCAGCTTTCGCCTCCGCTGTCGCCTTCACCATCGGTGCCGTCCTGCCCATGCTGGCAATCCTTCTTCCCCCGCCGGAAATCCGCGTTCCGTTGACATTCGCCGCTGTCCTGGTGGCGCTGGCGCTGACCGGGGCCGTGGGGGCATGGATCGGCGGCGGTTCGAAGACCCGCGCCGCCGGCAGGGTGGTGGTGGGTGGCGCACTGGCGCTGGCGGCCACGTTCATCATCGGAAATCTCCTCGGCGCATCCGGCGTGGTCTGAGCAGCACACCTCCATGATCCCCATCCCCGCTGCCTTGGCGGCACGGTACTCGCGCAGCAGCGACGGACGCGCCTGGCTCGCCTCCCTCCCCGACCTGGTCCAGGACCGCCTGGACCAATGGCGGCTCGAGCCTGATCTGGCCCCCGCCAGCCTCCCCTGGCACGGACATGGCGGCATCGTGGTCCCTGTCCGGCAGGACGACGGGTCTCCCGCCGCACTCAAGGTCGCCTTTCCGCACGATGAGGCCAGGCTGGAACGGCACGCCTTGTCGCTGTGGGGCGGCCGGGGCGCGGTGGCACTCCTGCGGGCGGATGGCGAAGCCTGCGCCATGCTGCTGGAGCGCCTTGAGGCCGGCCGGTCCGCGGCTGTGCTGCCGATGCACGAGGCCGTCCAGGTCTGGGGCGGGCTGGTCCGGCAGTTGAGGGTGGCCCCGGACGGGAAGCCCGAATGGCGGGAGTTCGACCACATCGCCGCCCGCGCCGAACAGTGGAGCGATGACTTCCCCGCAGACTGGGAACAGCTGGGCCGGCCCTTTCCGCGCTGGCTGCTGGAAGCGGCACTGGAGGTCTGCCAGACCCGCGGTGCCGTGGGACGCCGTTCCGCCCTCGATGTCCTGGTGCACACCGACCTGCATTTCCTGAACATCCTGGCCCGGCCCGCCGTTTTGGAGGACGCGGCAGCAGCCGGAGGCGGAACGTTTGCAGGGTCCGGGTACGCCGCGATAGACCCGCAGCCCATGATCGGCGAGCCCGAATTCGCCGTCGCGCCCCTCCTGTGGAACCGGCTCCGGGACCTGCCGGCGGACGACCCGGGCGCGGGCCTGCTCCGCCGCTGCCGGGCCTTCAGCAACGCCGCGGGCCTCGATCCGGAGGTTTCCCGCCAGTGGGCGATCGCCAGGGAGGTGGCCAACGCGCTCTGGTATGCCGGGCACGGGCAGCAAGGCGATCTTGTCCGGTCACTCTGGGTGGCCAGCACCCTCGCCGGCCAAACCCTGGCGGGACTGCCGCACCCGCACGCGCTGCCGGAGCCGGGCGAGTAGTCAGGAAGTCCGCACGGCGGCCAGTGCCGAGCGGACCGCGTCCACTGCGGTATCCACTTCCTCCCCTTCGGTGCGCCAGTTGCTCACCGAGACCCGGAGGATGTCACGGCCCTGCCAGTGCGAGCCCGACATCCAGACCCGCCCCTCCTCGATGATCCGCGCGGCAACAGCCCTGGTAGTGGCGTCATCGCCGAAAGCGACGCACACCTGCGTGTAGTCGACGTCGTTAAGGACTTCGACGCCGTCCAGGGCCGCCAGCCTTTCGGCAATCATGGCGGCGGCGGCAGCCAAGCCCGCCACCTGGGCTGCCACGCCGTCCCTGCCAAGGCTCTTGAGGGCGGCCCATACCGGCACTCCCCGCGCCCGGCGGGACAGTTCAGGGACTTTCTCGAACGGATCGCCGGGGCCTTCCGCCTCGTGCACCAGGTAGCTCGCGTGCAGGCTCATGGCGGCACGCAGCGCCAACGGGTCCCGGACGACGGCGATTCCGCAGTCGTAGGGCACATTCAGGGTCTTGTGGGCGTCGGTTCCCCACGAGTCGGCCTCCTCGTAGCCCTTCGTGAGGCGGCGTAGTTCGGGTGCGGCGGCGGCCCACAGTCCGAAGGCGCCATCGACGTGCACCCACGCACCATGTTTGCGTGCGACAGCGATCGCTTCAGTGAAGGGGTCGAAGGCGCCGGAATGCACGTTGCCTGCCTGCAGGCACACCAGGGAGGGGCCGGTGCCGGCGGCGAGGGCGGCGTCCAATACCGCGGGAACCAGGCGGCCTTGTGCGTCGGCGTCGATCTCCGCGGGCCTTCCGAGCCCGAGGTAACGCAGGCCAAGGTCGACTGTGTCGTGCCGTTCCCGGCCCGCAAAGCACCGGATCCTGGGAGCGCCGGAGAGCCCGTCCCGGTCCAGGTCCCACCCGGCGTCGGCGAGGAGCCGCCAGCGGGCGGCGGCCATCCCGGTGAAGTTGGCCATCGTGGCCCCGGTAACGAAGCCGACATCCGCCCCTGCTGGCAGTCCGAGGAGCTCCAGCAGCCACTTGCCCGCGCTTTCCTCGATGGCGGCCGTGGCGGGGGTGGCGTAGCGCATGGCTGCATTCTGGTCCCAGGCGCTGACAAGCCAGTCCGACGCCAGCGCGGCAGGCAGGGTACCGCCGATTACCCAGCCGAAAAAGCGGCCGGAAGGCATGGCCATCAGCCCGGGTTCGGCGGCATGCGCCAGGAAGTCGATAACGTCCGCCGCGGGCATTCCCTTAGCGGGAAGCGGGCCGCCGAACACGGCATCGAGCTCTGAAGCATTGCTGCGGGGTCCGACGGGCCGGTCCGGGAGGCTGTGCAGCCAGGTTTCGGACTGTCGTGCCGCGGCCGCCATGGCCCGGGCATACTCGTCCCCGTGTGACATACCTGCATGCTACGCCGGGTGGGTGGAAGCGACGAGGACCGCTTTGCCGGGACCGCTGCGCGGCCAAGGGGTCAGGCGAAGTTTTCCTGCCAGACGTCGTATCCCAGCTTCACGATCAGGCCCGCCACCACCGCCAGGAAGACCACGCGGACGAATTTGCTGCCTTGTTTCACCGCCGTTTGCGCACCGAGGTAGCCGCCGGCCATGTTGGCGGCGCCGAGCAGCAGGCCGATGCCCCACAGGATGGAGCCGTGCGGCAGGAAGAAGAGCAGGGCCCCCGCGTTGGTGGCCATGTTCACGATCTTGGCCTTGGCGCTGGCCTCCAGGAAGGCGTAGCCCATGGCGGACACCAGGGCAATGACCAGGAAGGAGCCGGTCCCGGGGCCGATCAGGCCGTCATAGAAGCCGATGACGGCGCCGATGAGGCAGGCCACCACGTAGTGCTTATGGCCGTCGTGCCTCAGCGCCGTGAGCTCCCCGACGCCGGGCCTCAGCGCGGTGAACAGCGCGACGGCGACCAGGGCCACGACGATGATGGGCTTGAAGACCCCGGCGGGCAGGGTCGCCGCGAGGCTGGCCCCGCCGAAACTGCCCGCCAGCGCTATGACGGCCATTGGAACTGCGGTACGCAGGTCCGGCCCCACCCGGCGGTAGTACGTGGCGGCGCTCGTGGCGGTCCCGAAGATGGAGCCCATCTTGTTCGTGGCCAGGGCCTGGACCGGCGCAATGCCCGGCACCAGAAGCAGGGCGGGCAACTGGATCAGTCCCCCGCCGCCCACCACTGCATCAACCCAGCCTGCGGCGAATCCGGCCACCACGATCAGGATGATGGTGGTGAGCTGGATCGATTCGAAGCCGGAGATCACTGGTTGCGGACGGCGTTGACCACATAGTCGACGGCCTTGTCCACCTCGATGTTCTCGGCTTCCCCGCTGCGGCGGTCCTTGATCTCCACGACGCCGTCCACCAGGCCGCGGCCGACGGCCAGGATGGTGGGCACGCCGACGAGTTCCGCATCACCGAACTTCACGCCGGGCGAAACCTTGGGCCGGTCGTCGTAGATGACGTCCAGGCCGGCCGCCTCGAGTTCCGCGGAAAGCTTCTCGGCGGCTTCGAAGAATTCGTCGCCGCGCC
>JABFWC010000360.1 GCA_013362385.1 Pseudarthrobacter sp. | reverse complement strand
GCGTAGAAGCAGTTTACGTCGACATGGGCGATCTGCGGCAGCTGGGGCATGATCGCAGGCTTAGCCATCCCCGGCCTCACACATGGTGCAGGCACCTGGTGGCCACGCCCCAGATGGTCAGCTCGGACAGCGCGGCCACCCTGATATCCGGATATTTGGGGTTCTCTGCCTGCAGTACGACGCCGGCGGGCGTGATCCGCAGCCGCTTCACCGTCAGTTCGCCGTCGAGGACCGCCACTACCACCGAACCGTCCTTCGGTTCCAGTGCCCGGTTCACGATGAGTTCGTCACCGTCGCTGATGCCGGCGCCTTCCATGGAGCTGCCCGTCACTCGCACCACATAGGTGCTGGTGATGTCTTTGATGAGGTGGGCGTTCAGGTCGATCCGGCCGTCGAAGTAGTCCTGGGCGGGTGAGGGAAAGCCTGCCGCGACCGCCACCGGCGAGATCAGTACCGAGAACAACGAGGCGCCCGCATCTATCACGCGGGGACCGACAATAACGCCCACAACACACCCTTATTCGAAAATATGTTCGATGATTTCAGTGTAGCTCCGGGCGCTGACAAACCGCACCCCCTCCAGGGGCGGGCGGGAATGGATGCCGGGATGCGAAGGGACGCGGTTCGACGGCGAAACACTGGTCCTGCCCGCCCACGCGAGCTTTCCCTGACGGGCCGCGTCCCCATTCAGGGCGGGCGCGTGCGCGTGAACGAAAACCCGATCACGTGCGTGAACTACGGCAGGCTCCTGTCGGTGGAAGCGGCGACCAGCATTCCCTGATGCCGGGACCAGCCGGTGGTGTGTTCGTCCACGGTGCCTGTTGGAACGCACGAGGGCAGCGGATCCCCACGTAGACTTGCAGGATGCGGCTGGTTGCAAGCGATATCGACGGAACGATCCTCGGGCACGACGGGAAAATCAGCCCCCGCACCATCCGCGCCTTCCACGCCTGCCGGGACGCCGGCGTCGAACTCGTCTTCGTCACCGGCCGGCCGCCGCGCTGGCTGCACCCGCTCGAGGAGCAACTGGGCCACACCGGCCGCGTGATCTGTTCGAACGGCGCAGTGGTCTGGGACCTTGAGGCGGACCACCTGGTCTCCGCCCGCACGCTCGCCCTCGACGCCGTCCTGGAAACCCGCCGCATCATCAAAAAGCTCCGCCCCGCCGCGGTGTTCGCCGCCGAAACGCTCACCCGGTTCCATCTCGAGCCGGGCTTTATCGAGAATGAATCCAGCGAGCTGCTGGCCGAATTCACTCCGGCGCCGTTGGCGGAAACCCTGGTCAACGACGATTCCGTGGTGAAATTCCTGGCCATCGTCCGGGACGGCACACCCGACGAATTCCTCGCTGAGGTGGGGCCCGCCGTCGCACACCTGGCCTCGGCCACCCACTCCTCGCCCGGCGTCGCCATGCTGGAACTGTCCGTGCCGGGAGTCAACAAGGCCGTGACCCTGGCCGAGTACGCTGCGGGGCTGGGCATCGACGCCGCGGACGTGGTGGCGTTCGGCGACATGCCCAACGACATCGAAATGCTCCGCTGGGCCGGCCACGGCTACGCGATGGCCAGTGGACATCCGGATGCCATCCGTGCGGCGGACCGGCAGGCACCGCATTTTGACGACGACGGCGTGGCCCAGGTTCTCGAGGCCAGGCTCGCCGCACTCGGCGTCCAGTTTTCCTGATTCTTCCAGCTGGCGCTCACCTGGCGTTTACCTTTCCCCCGTAGCGTGCAGCGAAGCAGGCACCTTTCCTGCGGCTCATAGGGGGTTACCGATGGCAAGGAATGCCAGGCACCAGGCGGCGGACGCCCCGCTGCGCACAGCACTGCCCGCTCCGCACTGGAAACAGCTGCGCCAGGGCGACCGGGTCCGCGTCCTGCTCTCCCCGGGCTTTGAAACGGGCGGCATCGTCGACACCATCACTGCAGACCACACCGCTGTCTGGGTCCACCTCGACGGCGGTGCGCGGCCGCACGATGCTGCACTGCGGCGACGGCGTGGACATCGTCCCCTGCGGGGAGACCGGCTGCCTGGACTGAATGCGGGACCGATCGCTGCTGGGCGGCGGGTCCGGGGTACGCTCGCAGTGTGACCCTGCCCTTCTTCCAGCACCCGGACGACGGCGGCCGGCGGCTTCCCATCCCGATGGCCCACCGCGGGTTTTCGGCTGAGGGGCTGGAGAATTCGATGGCCGCGTTCCGGGCCGGCGCGGACCTCGGCTTCCGGTACCTGGAGACCGACGTGCATACGACGGCCGACGGTGTACTGCTGCTTTTCCACGACGAGACGCTGGACCGCGTCACGGACGGCCGCGGCCGGGTGGCGGAACTCGCCGCGGAGGACGTGGCCCGGGCCAGGATCAACGGGCGCGAACCCATTCCGACCTTCGACGAGCTGGTCACCGAACTCCCGGACGCCCGGCTGAACCTCGACGTCAAGGACTGGGGTTCGGTCCGCAGCACGGCCGCAGCCATCGAGCGGCACCAGGTGCACCACCGGGTGCTGGTCACAAGCTTTTCGGACCGCCGGCGGCGCGCAGTGCTGAAGCTGCTGAGCCGGCCGGTTGCATCATCCGCGGGAGTAGCCTCCACTGCCCTGTTCACGTTTCTGGGCCCGCTGCTTCCCGGCCCGCTCTTCCGGCCGCTGATGCGCCGGGTCCTCCGTGATGTGCACGCCCTGCAGGTCCCGGTCCGCTACGGGCGTATCCCCGTGGTCACCTCCGGCTTCATCCGGCGCGCCCATGCCCTGGGCCTGGTGGTGCACGTCTGGACCATTAATGAGGCAGACGAGATGCACCGCCTCCTGCGCCTGGGCGTGGACGGCATCGTCACGGACCGCGCGGACCTGCTCCGTGAAGTGCTCATGCAACGGGGCGAGTGGCCCGCCGGGCCACCCGCCTGATTCCGGTCCCGGCCGGGGCGGCCGGCGACCGGTTTAGCTGCGTCCGGTGCTGCTCGACGGGTCCTGGTCGCCTTCGGAGGGATCGGCCCGCAGCTCGTCCGGGTCGCCCTCCGGCAGCCCGCCGGCCACGCCCGGGACGCCGTCCTCCTGGGCTGACTCTGCCACGCCGCCGGGAGCTGTCGCGGGCCCGGCCAGGCCGGCGTCGTCGGCCCCTTCGTCCGTGCCGCTGTCATCAGCGTCCCCGCCCAGCGGCCTGCTGGACACCGGATCCGGTGCCGGGCCCGCCTTGAGGCCGGGCGCCTTCTGCTTTTCAGCCTCCATGGCGTTGGAGCCCTCGCTCAGGGACGAGTGGACCTCCACGTCGTCATTGGGGTCCGTGGGGTCGGGCACATTCAGCTTCTCAGTGGGCTTGGATGTCCCGGCCAGATCCTCCATGGCGTTCTCTGCTGCCTTGCCGATGCTGTCGCCGATTCCCATGTGACTGCTCCTTCCGAGATCACCAGCCGGCGCCCCCGCGGCGCGCGACCCTACTCCTCCAGAATTATCAGCATGCTTACAATTAGTCCAGAGCTGGGGAACCGAACCGCAGCCGGAGAGGAAGGACCGCACCGTGAGCAGTTACCATCCGGAAAACGACCCCGCAAACCCTGACCGGCCGGGCAAGGACGACGTGGGCGCCGCCCAGCCCGACCTCGAGCGGCAGCGCAGCAGGGAGGCGGGCGGATCGCCCAACCCGGATCCGGCCGAAGGCAACATCACCGGCCTGGAACCGGGAGGCGGAGTTCCGCCGGGGGAGACGCCGCCGGCCGAAGACCAGATGAGCCGGGACCAGGGCCACTCCGAATAGTGGCGGAACGGAAGGCGGGCGGGGTGCTTGCCGCGCCCCGCCCGCATCACGTCAGGATTCTTTGCCCTGCCGGACGGTCCTCGACTTTTCGGGGCCCGGAACGTGCCGCTTGAGCCCGTCCAGGTCCAGCCTGGTGTTCCAGTTGGCCCAGTCCTCGGGCCGTACCGAGGGCCGGCCCAGGAGGTAGCCCTGCCCCGCGCTGACGCCCAGCTCGGTGAGGACCTTGAGTTCGCCCACCGTTTCGATGCCTTCGGCGACGAGGGTGATGCCGATCTGGTCCGTGAAGTCAACCAGGCAGGCCGCGAGGGCATGCTGCAGGCCGTCGTTGTCGACGCCGCCGATGACGTTGCGGCCCACCTTGAGGAAGTCGGGGCGCAGGTGGAGCATCCGGCTGAGTGCGCCGGCTCCGCTGTGGGTGTCGTCGATGGCGATGCGCAGCCCTCTTTCCCGGAGCGGGTTTATCGCCAGGATGAACTGCAGGTACTCCTCTTCCGGAATATCCTCGGTCAATTCGAGGACCACCCGGTTAATGGGGAGGTCGATATGGTCAAACAACTCCGGCAGCCGCGGGTCCAGGCAGGATGTCGGCGAAATGTTCAGGGATATATACAGGCTCTCCGGCAGGTCCCGTGCAGCAGCGGCCGCGGACCCCAAAGCGGAAAATTCCAGGTTGGCACCCAGGCCCACGGCATTTGCCTCCGCGAACCACAGCTCCGCAGCGGCGCCGTCATCACTGACGAAGCGGGAAAGCCCTTCGGCCCCCACCACCCCTTTTCCTTCCAGGCCGTAAATAGGCTGGAAGGCGGTCATCAGCATCTGATTCTCGAGCAGGGCGCTGATCCGGGACATGCTGCGGATGGCATCCAGCTGCTCCGCGACCTGCGGCGGCAGGGCCGGCGGCGTCAGCTTCAGGTCCCGGCCGCCCTCCGGCGCCTCCCCGGCCCCGGCACCGCTGCGGCGGGATTCCAGCAGATATTCAAGCAATGCCCGTTCAGGCACGCCGGGATTCTCATCGAGGCTGTTGCTCAGGCGCTGCCGGACGGCGGCTCCCGCGGGATCCGTATCCGCCAATACGGCGGCAATAATTCCCCATGCCTGTACTCGAACCGACATTAGCTACGCCCCCAGTTGACGAAGTAATGACCCCATGGCCCAATTAATGTTCAAATTTCCAAACGCCCTATTAATGTCCGGTGCTACCGCCCAAACTGATTTCCGCGGCGACGAAAACCAGACACCGCATGTTGATCGTATA
>JABFWC010000172.1 GCA_013362385.1 Pseudarthrobacter sp. | reverse complement strand
CGCCGTCGAGCTTCCCGTCCTGGAACAGCTTCAGGGTCTGGGCGTTGTCCGTCGGGTTGATCGCCACGTCGCCGCTGCCGTCCACGTTCGTCTTGTAACCCCGCGAGGTCAGCCATGCGCGGAGCGCGACGTCCTGGGTACCGCCGAGCTGCGGTGAGGCGAAGGTCCTGTCCCTGAGGTCCGCAGCCGAGCTGATCCCGGGTTTGACCACCAGCTGCGCACCGCCTGCAGCGGCTCCCGCGATGACCCGCACGGACTGGCCCTGGCTTTTTGCAAAGGAATTGATGGCGGGGTTGGGGCCGATGTAGGCGGCGTCGATGGCTCCGGCGTTGAGGGCTTCGATCGCGGCAGGTCCGGCATTGAAGGTTTCGGTGCTGAGTTTGGTGCTGCCCAGGGCTTCGGCCAGGAAGCCCTTCTTGACTCCCACCAGGGCCGGGGCGTGCGTGACGTTGCCGAAGTAGCCAAGTTTTAGCTCCGCTGCGGGGGTGGGCTCGGCGGCCTGGGCTTCAGAGTTGCGCGAGATATTTGAGGCCACCACGGCCCCGACGGCGATCAGCAGGACCAGCCCGATGGCCAGGGCGGCCTCGATGGCACGCTTGCGCTTGGGAACCGCGCTTTCGCCTGCCACGATGCGCCTCATCCCGGGCTTGGAACTAGTCATTGTTTCACCATAGGGAGTGGCCCAAACCCGTTCAATGAAGCGGAAACGGGGGGTCACGCACGTTCATCTGGCGTCACATTTGGCCGTAACACCACCGGGTTGTGACGGCTCAGTTGCCTTTCACGTTGACCAGCTGCCGCAGCTTGTGCCGCACCGTCACGAGGTCCGCGGCGTCCTGCATGACCTGGTCGATGGGCTTGTAGGCGGCGGGAATTTCGTCGATGAAGGCCTCGGACGCCCGGAACTCGATGCCCCGCATGGCGCGCTTCAGTTCCTCCAGCGTGAACGTCTTCCGCGCGGCGTTCCGTGAGTATTCACGCCCGGCCCCGTGCGGGGACGAATTCAGCGAGGCAGGGTTGCCGAGCCCGACAACAACGTACGACGCCGTGCCCATGGATCCGGGGATCAGTCCGGGATCGCCGTGGCCGGCTTTGATGGCCCCCTTGCGCGACACCCAGACTTTCTTGCCGTAATGCGTCTCCTGCTCGGTGAAGTTGTGGTGGCAGTTGATCCGCTCGAGTTCGCGGACAGAGCCGCCGACCCAGTGCGAAAACCGGGCACTGACCCGGTCCATCATTTCCTCCCGGTTCAGCAGCGCGAAATGCTGGGCCCACCGCAGCTCCGCGATGTAGCGCTCGAACTGCGGGGTTCCCTCGTCCAGGTATGCCAGGTCAGGATCCGGCAGGTAGACCTGGTTTTTGCGGGACACGTGCTGGGCGACCCCGATGTGGTGCTGGGCGATCTTGTTCCCCACGCCACGCGAGCCCGAATGCAGGAAGAGCCACACGCCGTCGTGCTCATCCGCGGAAACCTCGATGAAATGGTTGCCCGAACCCAGGGACCCCAGCTGCAGTTCCCACTTGGCGATGTACTGGGCAGGGTTGAACCCCGCCTTGGCCGCCAGCCGCTTCAGCTCGGCGATCCGCGGCTCCGCCGTAGCCATGACCTGCTTGTTGTTGTGCCCCGCGGAAAGCGGAATCACGCGCTCGATGTCCTCGCGGAGGCGTTTGCGGTCCTTCGGCAGGTCCTTCACCGAATACTGTGTCCGCACTGCGATCATGCCGCAGCCGATGTCCACTCCCACGGCCGCCGGGATGATGGCGCGCAGCGTGGGGATCACCGACCCCACGGTGGCGCCCTTGCCCAGGTGCGCATCCGGCATCAGGGCCAGGTGCGGGTAGATGAACGGCAGCCCCGCAGTCATCACGGCCTGGTCGCGGGTTTGCTTGTCCAGGATGGACGCCCAGTTGAGGAGCTTCGGGCTGATGGTTTCCATGGCTTCTCCTCCTCGGTGCGGACGAGGACTAACGTGATATCCAGGCTAGTCCCGCACTCTACAGAGGAGATGCCAAATGGTGAACGTCCAGACCGAAGTCGTCATCAACCGCCCGCGCGCCCGGGTTTCCGAGTATGCAGCCAACCCGGACAACGCTCCCAGCTGGTATGCGAACATCCACAAGTCGCAGCGCCTGACTGACGGGCCCATCGGCGTCGGCTCGAAGGTGGACTTTACGGCCAGGTTTTTGGGCCGCGAGTTGAACTACACCTACGAATTCGTCGAATACGTGCCCGGGGAGAAGCTGGTCATGCGGACCGCCCAGGGCCCCTTCCCGATGGAAACCACCTACACGTGGGCGGACGACGGCGGCAGGACCCGCATGGCGCTCCGCAACGCCGGGAGCCCCTCGGGTTTCTCGAAGCTGGCAGGGCTCCTCATGGAACCGATGATCCGGCGCGAGACGCGCAAGGACCTTCGCCGGCTCAAGACGATCCTCGAAAACCGCTAGCCGCTATGGCGTGCGGGGTACCCGGTGGCGCACCGCCCGGACGGTGGGCCGTGCCTCCAGCAGCCGGCGCACGTTGAACCAGCTGAACATCGCGAGCCCAAAATAGAGGGATAGCTCCAACACTTCCCCATACTCGGAGATCACAAACGTAGGCTCCGGCCAGATCAGCAGGCGGAAGAGCCGATATGCTGCCGGCAGCAGGAAGGCGGGCACCAGGCACAGCGGCGGGATAAGCAGCGGCTTGGACGCAAGGGCCTTCCACCGTTTCCCGAACCGTGCCGCTGCCAGCGGGGCACACGCGCCGTAGAGGCTGGCCACGAGCATCGCCAGGGGGACCAGCTCCTGGACGCCCCGGATATTGTGCACGTTGGTCTCATCCTGGCGGTTCATCGCTTCCATGGCTTCCGGCGTATGCCAGCCGAAGATACGCTGGCCCCAGGAAATCTCCTCACCCGCCAGAAACACGACGCCGACGCTGACCACGGCATACAGCGCCGCCATCCCCTTCTGGCCCCTCCCGTACAGCCGGACGGTGACGAACGCCAGGAAGACGGCGGCGGCCACGAGGCAGGCGAACTGGAGCCATTCGATGGGGTGGTCCTCGTCAACAAGCCACAGGTAAAGCGACCGGAAAGGGACAGTTGCCGCGACAGCAATGACGAGGACAAACGGGAGTATCGCGAGAAGCTTCGCCTGGCGGGGGGCGATTCCCCAGTCCTGGGCGTCACCCCTGACGCGTTCATCCGCCGTCGTGTACCAACGCTGGATGGTTGTCATCCTGCCTCCTTAACGGAACCGCCAAGGCATGCAAACCCGGGCATTGACAAAGCAATGCCTGAGCTTCCCACGCCACAAGCAGGCAGGGAACAGAAAGGGGGAACCTTTGTGGTTAACGTGCGGGATGCCGCAGAAACGCGAAATCGCCGGAACAGTGCGGGATAGCCGTAGTGATACGGCGACCTCACACTGTTCCGGCGATCCGGAGGAAAACTAGATGCTGTAGCGCTCGTCCTCGTGGTCGCCCGGGTGGTCCTTGACCAGGCCGGCAGCCAGCGTGTTGCCGTCGAGCGGGTCGATCACCAGGAACGCTCCCGTGCGGCGGTGGTGCAGGTAGTTCTCCAGCGGCAGCGGGGCGGCGAGGCGGAGCTGCGCGTGGCCGATGTCGTTCAGTTCCAGGCCGGAGGCTGCTTCCAGCTTGAAGGTGGACAGATCCAGCTTGCCGGTGACGTTGCGGACCATGGCCTGGACGGTGCGGGTGCCGTGCTTGACCAGGACCTTCTGGCCTTCGCGCAGCGCCTTGGGCGAGAGCCAGCACAGGGCGGCGTACAGGTCTGCGGAGGCTTCGCGGACGGTGCCGGCGGCGGCGATAGTGTCACCGCGGGCGACGTCGAACTCGTCCGCGAGCCGGATGGCCACCGACTGCGGGGCAGCGGCTTCCTCCAGCGAGGACCCGGCGAAGTCGATGCCCGCCACGGTGGTGGTCCGCGGAGCCTGCCCCGGCGTCAGCACGGACACCTCGTCCCCAACCTTCACGGAGCCTTCGGTGATCTGGCCGGCGTACGCGCGGTAGTCGCGGTAGGCCTCCACATCCAGGCCGGCGGCCACGGCGTCGGGTGCCAGGGCGCCCTGCGGACGGATCACCAGCTGCACCGGGAAGCGGAAGCTCTCGAGGTGGCTTTCGAGTTCGTCGGCGGCGGGCAGGGTTTCGAGGACCTCCAGCAGCGCAGGCCCGGTGTACCACGGGGTGCGCTTCGAGCGCTCCACCACGTTGTCGCCGTCGAGCGCGGACACCGGAACCACCAGCAGGTCGCTGATGCCGTCGGAGCCGAGGCCCAGTTCGCGGCCCACCTGCTGCACGTCGGCTTCGATGTCCCGGAACACGGACTCGCTGAAGTCCACCAGGTCGATCTTGTTCACGGCCACGATCACGTGCGCCACGCGCAGCAGCTGCAGCACGGAAAGGTGCCGGCGGGTCTGCTCCAGCACACCCTTGCGGGCGTCGATGAGCACGACGACGGCATCCGCGGTGGACGCGCCCGTCACCGTGTTCTTGGTGTACTGCACGTGCCCGGGGCAGTCGGCCAGGATGAAGCTGCGGCGGTCGGTGGCGAAGTAGCGGTAGGCCACGTCGATGGTGATGCCCTGTTCGCGCTCGGCGCGCAGGCCGTCGGTCAGCAGGGCCAGGTCGATGCCGCCCTTGTCCCCGCCGAAGCCGCGGTCCGCGGAGGTGCGGGCAACGGCGTCGAGCTGGTCGGCCAGGATGGCCTTGGAATCGTGAAGGAGGCGGCCCACCAAAGTGGACTTGCCGTCGTCGACCGATCCTGCGGTGGCGAACCGGAAAAGCGTCGTGGGCAGCGCCTCGTTGAGCGAGCCCGCCGGGAGAACTGCTTCGGTGGTCATTAGAAGTACCCGTCCTTCTTGCGGTCTTCCATGGCGGCCTCGGAGATGCGGTCATCTGCTCGGGTGGCGCCACGTTCGGTCAGGGTGGAGGCGGCGACTTCGACCACGACGTCGGACACCGTGTACGCGTTGGACTCGACGGCGCCGGTGCAGGACATGTCACCCACGGTGCGGTAACGGACGGTCTTGGTGATG
>JABFWC010000159.1 GCA_013362385.1 Pseudarthrobacter sp. | reverse complement strand
CTTCCCCGCCGATGGCGATCAGGCCCTCCAGCTGGTTGGAGCGCAGGCACGCGCGTACCGCATCGACCCCGTCCCCCGCCAGCGGGTTGGTCCGGGAGGTGCCAAGGATGGTGCCGCCGAGGCGTGAAATGCCCCGGACGCTGGGCCTGGGCAGGGAGACGGAGTCCTGCTCCAGGACGCCCCGCCACCCGTCGCGAAAACCTATGAACCCGTATCCGTGCGCTACGGCGCCGCCCAGGACGGCGCCCCGGATCACCGCGTTCACACCCGGGCAGTCGCCTCCGCTGGTCAGGATTCCGAGCTGCCTCATGAAGCCGCCGCCCCGGGCGTCCGTGCGGGCAGCGGGACGTGCCGGGCCTGGCCCGGGGGCAGGACCAGGCTGTTCCCGTGCACACGCACGTTGATAGGGCCTGCGTTGCCGGGTGCCGATGCGATACTCACGTGCCCCTCCGTCAGATGGAATTTCAACTTGTGTCCGCGGTACAGGACGTCAAACCCGACGGCGCGCAGACCGGTGGGCAGGTTGGGTGCGAACAGGATCGTATCCCCGCTGAAACGCAGGCCCGCGAAGCTGCGCTGCACCACGTCGATGGTGCCGGCCATGGCGCCGAGGTGGATCCCCGCACGCGTGGTTCCGTGCTGGGTGTCGTCGAGGTCGGCGTCGAGCGCTTCCCGGAAACTGTCCCAGGCCCGGTCGGCGTCCAGTGCGGCAAGGACGGAGGCGTGGGCAACCCGGCTCAGGGTGGATCCGTGGGCTGTGCGCGCCAGGTAGTATTCGATGGTTCGGTTGAGCTGTTCCTGCGAGAAACCGTAACCCAGGCGCTGGAGGATGCTGACCACGCCTTCGTGGCCCAGCAGGTAGGGCAGCATCAGGACATCCGCCTGCTTGGCCAGCTTGTAGCTGTTGGTCCCGTCACCCTCGGCTTCCAGGATCAGGTCCAGCCGTTCAATGCTGTCGTAGGTGTTGCGGTAGCGTTCCCAGTCGAGTTCGCGCAGCTGCTCGTACCCGTCGAACTGGCTGATGACCCCGTCGGCATGGAGGGGCACGAACATCCTGGCACCCAGGTGTTCCCAACCGGTTACCTCCGCTTCGGTGATGCCAAGGCGTTCCATGAGCCCGGCGCGCTCGCTGCCGTTAAAGAAGGCCATGATGGCCGATGCCTGGTCGCATACCCATGCGGACATGACATTGGTGTACGCGTTGTCGTCCAGCCCGGGGGCATCCCTGCCGGGATAGCCCGTGTGGTACTCGTCCGGCCCCACGACACCGCGCAGGTGGTACCGGTCGGCCCGGGGATCGTACTCGGCCAGCGAAAAGAAGAACCGGGCGACCTCAATCACCAGCTCCGCCCCCTTTTGCAGGAGCCAGATCCTGTCGCCGGTGGCCTGGAAGTACTGCCAGGTGTTGAAGGCAACCGCCAGGCCCGAGTGCACCTGAAGGTGGGAGTGGTCTTTCACCCACCGTCCGGACCTCTCGTTATACAGCCATTTCGGCGTTTCCTCAGTCCCGTCGCTGCCGCTTTGCCAGGGAAACATTGCGCCGTAAAGACCGCGTTGCGCTGCTGCGTAACGCGCTGCCGGGAGCCTGCGCCACCGGTACTCGATCAATGCGCGGGCCACCCCGGGGGTCCCGGAGGTCAGCAGCGGCAGGACGAACAGTTCGTCCCAGAAGACGTGGCCGCGGTAGCCCTCCCCGTGAAGGCCGCGCGCAGTGACACCGGCATCGAGTTCGGCGGTGTGGTGGGTGAGGGTCTGCAGGAGGTGGAAGATGTGCAGGTTCAGGACCAGGCGGACCTGGACCGGCGCGTCGATATCCACCAGGAACGGTTCCAGTTCCCGGCGCCAGGCCTCGTGGTGGGCGGACAGGAGTTCGTCAAAATCGTCGCCAGTGCGTTCCAGGACTGCCCGGGACGCGCTCTCCGGTGATGAGATGGCACGGTCGCGGGAGGTCACGACGGCGACTGTCTTGGTGATGTGCACCGGCGCGCCATCCGTAAGCGGCACCTTGAAGGCGCGGAAATGCAGCGCCCCTTTCCGCCCGCTCTCCCCCGCGCCCGGTTGTGTGGATATACAAGTCCGCGATGCTGCGGCGATTCGGATCAGGCTTTGCGTCGTCTCCGCCTCGACGACAAAGACCGGGTCCGGCGCCTGGTCCGGACTGTCGCGTGTCTTGTCGGCAAGGTGGACGTCGGAGCCTTGGGCCCGCTCGGGGAGGTTTGCGTTCCGGACTCCGGCATTGACGCCGCTGCGGATTTCAAGGGTGCCGCTCCAGCCCCGGGCCGTGACGGTGGTCTCGACTGCCAGCAGGTGGGGTTCGGCCATGGAAACAAACCTGGTCTGCACCAGTTCCATGCGCCGCCGGTCGGCGGTTTCCAGCAGGAGGCGCCGCTCCAGTACAGCCTTTTTCAGGTCGAGGACGCGCCGCTCCCGGACGGCAGTGAGACCGCCCTCGGACCACCACTGCCGGCCCGGCAAGCGCAGGTCCAGGAACAGGCAGTCAGGGGCGTTGACCATGTGTTCTTCGGTCAGCATCTCGCCGGCCGCCTGGACCTTGACCCGGTTGTAGATGCCGGCCAGGTACATTCCCGCATAGCTGAACGTACCGCCTTCCGGAGCGGCTCCCCGGACGGCCAGGTAGCCGTTGCCGAGCGTCGTCAGCGCCTCCCGGTGGCCCTCGTGCCCGGCGTCGAATCCTTCATAGACGAGGTGCCAGGCGTTGCCGATGACCAGTCCGAGGTCCAGCTCACCCACGTCATTGAGCACAATGTCCGCCCCGGCGTCCTCCAGTTGGCGGCGGCTGCCGCTGCGGTCGATGCCGACCACGAGGCCGAAGCCGCCGCGCCGTCCGGCCTCGACGCCGGCGGCGGAGTCCTCGATCACGACGGCGTGGGCCGGCGGCACGCCCAGCCGTGACGCCGCAGCCAGGAACACATCCGGAGCCGGCTTTCCCTGCAGGCCCAGCCCGGCCGCCGTCGTTCCGTCCAGAACCTCGGTGAACAAAGGCATGATCTCCGCGGCCTCCAGCACCCGTGCGGCGTTCCGGCTTGAGGTGACCACCGCTGTTGGCACCCCGGCGGCTGAAAGCCGTTGCAGCAATTGGAGGGTTCCCGGGTAGGTTTGGACGCCGTCGCGCGTCAGGTACTGGAGGAAGAGTTCGTTCTTCAGACCGCCCAGGCCGAATGCCGTCCACGCCCCGGGTTCGTCCGATTCCGAGCCCCGGTCCACGTGCACCCCCCTGGCGGCCAGGAGGTTCATTACGCCTTGCTCCCGCGGCAGCCCGTCAACGAAGGTGAGGTAGTCGCCCCGGGTAAGTGGGCCGCGGTCGGCGCCGGGTGGTGTCCGGGGGTCCTGGAGGATCCGGTCGAAGGCATCCTTCCATGCGGCCTGGTGGACCAGCGCAGTGTTGGTGACCACCCCGTCAAGGTCGAAAATCACGGCGTCGAATGGCGGCCTGGCAGCGGCGGCGGTGGGCGACCCGATCATGGGTCAGTGGTACCAGCGCAAAGGCCGTATTGGACAGGGCCATAGGACCTGCCTGCTTTGCCGTCCATGTCTGCGATTCCACGCCAGCAGGCCGCGGCGCCCAGTACCTCTGTCGGCGTTTGCGGCGCAAAATAAAACACCCCGGTCCGAAGACCGGGGTGTTACCGATGACCCGACTCATCCGTGAAGGATGTGCCGACTCATCACAAATGTGGAGATGGGGGGAATTGAACCCCCGTCCGATGTCGTGTTGTCAGGGCTTCTCCGGGCGCAGTTTGCGTCGGATTTTCTCGGCCCCAGCCATGCTGCAAACAGCTGGCTGATCCGGGCCCAGTCATCTAAAAGTCCTGTTCACCCCGATGACGAGGGTAAACAGCAGTGGCTATCTAAACGACGCCAGGATCCGGAGCGATAGCAACCCCGGGCTGACGGACTGAACTACTGCTTAGGCAGCGAGTTCGAAGTCAGTGCGCATAGGTTTGGCACTTATTGTTTTGCAGACAGCGTTAACGAGATAATTCTGCATCCTCGGCCCGCTTCACCTGTCGCGACAAACACCGTCGAAACCGATCATCCCCATATTTACTTACCAACCCGGCTGGCAAGCCTGCCGGACTATCAATACTAACGCATGCTGCAGGAAAATAATTCCTAGCGCCGCCGGTTGCGGTCGCGCATCTCCCGCTGGGCTTCGCGGTTGTCCTGCTGTTCCCGCAGGGTCTGGCGCTTGTCGTACTCGCGCTTGCCGCGGGCCACGCCGATTTCCACCTTGGCCCGGCCGTCGACGAAGTACAGCTGCAGCGGGACGATGGTGTAGCCGGACTCCCGTACCTTATGGGAGATCTTGATGAGCTCCTCACGGTGCAGCAGCAGCTTGCGCCGGCGGCGGGCGGCATGGTTGGTCCAGCTGCCCTGGTTGTACTCCGGAATGTGGATGGCCTCCATCCACAATTCGTCGTTGTAGAACGTGCAGAATCCATCCACCATCGAGGCGTGGCCTTCACGCAGGGACTTCACTTCAGTGCCCATGAGCGCAATTCCGGCTTCATAGGTGTCCAGGATGTGATAGTCATGCCGGGCCTTGCGGTTGGTGGCCACCACTTTACGGCCACTTTCTTTAGGCACGGGGCAACTCCTCCGGTTCAGGTTGGGTAACTCCAGGCCTGCGGCCCGAAACTATTCCAGTCTACGGCAGCGCTGTTGTCCCCTACAGCAGGCCCATAGGGTCTACGGCCCGGCCGTTGAGCCAGGTTTCGAAGTGGGCGTGGCAGCCGGTGGAGTTGCCCGTGTTGCCGGAGTAGGCAATGAGCTGGCCCTGGGAGACCCGCTGCCCGTTCGAGACCACGATGCTGGAGTTGTGGTAGTAGATGGTGGTCAGGGTGTTGCCCTGCACCACGCCATGGTCGATCTTGACGCGCCACCCGCCCCCGTCCGCGGAGTTCCAGCCGGAACTGAAGACTTCGCCGGCAGCCGCCGCGTACACGGGCGTACCGCAGGCAGCACCGAAGTCGATACCGGTGTGCATGTAGCCGCCGGTGCCGTAGAAATCGATCGTTCCCGGCGGGGT
>JABFWC010000354.1 GCA_013362385.1 Pseudarthrobacter sp. | reverse complement strand
GGCGGTGTCCCCACCCAAGCGGGGCGCCGCCGTCGTCATGCCCCCGGCGTGGCGGGGCTGACACAGGCGTTAACGGAAGAGGGCGCACGGGTGCGCGGGTATGGTTAGCTAGGGTTTACCCGTTTGCCGGGCATTTTCGAGGCCATGACCCACCCGGCTGGCTGTCCACAAGCATGGAAGGCTGCTGTAAATACAGTGGAAGAGACATTGAAGATCGTAGTCCTGGTCAAACATGTACCGGACGCCCAATTCGACCGCCACCTCAACGGCGAGGGCTTCACGGCTGACCGCAGCGAAAGCATTCTGTCCGAGCTTGACGAATACGCGCTGGAAGCGGCTTTGCAGCTGGCCGAAGCGCGCGGCGGCAGCAAGGCCGGCAACCAGGTCATCGCGCTGAGCATGGGGCCGTCCGGAGCCGTAAACGCCATCAAGAAGTCGCTCCAGATCGGTGCCACCGAAGGTGTGCACCTGACCGACGACGCACTCGCCGGCTCGGACGCCGCCGCCACCTCCCTTGCCCTGGCCGCGGCTGTCCGGCACCTGGGCAACGTGGACCTGGTCATCACCGGCATGGCGTCCACCGACGGCGAGACCTCGCTCGTTCCTGCGCAGCTGGCGGAGCGGCTCGGCCTGCCCCAGGTCACCTTTGCCTCGTCGCTCGAGGTGGACGGCAACCGCCTGACCGCCCGGCGCGACGCCGACACGTCCTCTGAAACGGTGGAGGCTACCCTGCCCGCCGTCGTGTCCGTCACCGACCAGATCAACGAACCCCGCTACCCCAACTTCAAGGGCATCATCGCCGCCAAGCGGAAGAGCATCACCACCCTGTCCCTGGCCGACATCGGCGTGGACCCCGCCCAGGTGGGTTTCTCCGGCTCCTGGACCACTGTGACCAACGCCGAGCAGCGGCCGCCGCGGACCGCCGGCACCATCATCACCGACGAAGGCGACGCCGGCATCAAGCTCGTCGACTTCCTGGCCGACCAGAAGCTGCTCTAAAAGGAAACGGGACATGGCAAAAGTACTTGTATTCATTGACAACCCCGGCGCGTCGCTGAAGAAGAGCAGCCTCGAACTGCTGACCCTTGCACGCTCCCTGGGCGAGAGCGCCGTGGCGCTCAACGGAGAACTTTCCGACGCCGTCGCGGCCTCGTTCGCCGAGTACGGCGTGGGCACCGTTCTCCGCCCCTCCGTCCAGGACCTGGACGAGTTCCTCGTGGCTCCCAAGGCCGCCTACCTGGCCGCCGCCGCTGAATCCACCGGCGCGGACATCGTCCTGTTGGACAACTCGCCCGAGGGCAAGGAAATCGCCGCACGGCTGGGCATCCGGCTGAATGCCGGCGTCGTCACCGACGTGGTGGCAGTGGATCAGGACGGCACAGCCCGCAAGTCCGTCCTGGCCGGTTCCTACAACACCGCCTGCAAGGCTACCACCGCCGTCTCCGTGCTGACCCTCAAGGCCAACAACGTGGTTCCCGAGCCGGCGGCTTCGCCCACCAAGCCGGTGACCACCACGGTGGAGGTCCCGGCCGGAAGCACCGCCGCGGCGGCCCGCATCATCGCCCGGGAGCAGAAGGTAGCCACCGGAAGGCCGGACCTGACCGACGCCCGCATCGTGGTAGCGGGCGGGCGCGGCATGGACGGCGACTTCGGTCCCGTCGAGGAACTGGCAGACGCCCTTGGCGCGGCTGTGGGTGCATCCCGTGCCGCCACGGACGCCGGCTGGATCAGCCACGACGCCCAGGTGGGCCAGACCGGCAAGACCGTCTCCCCGCAGCTGTACATCTCGGCGGGTATTTCAGGTGCGATCCAGCAAAAGGCCGGCATGCAGACCTCCAAGGTCATCGTTGCCATCAACAAGGATGCCGAGTCGCCGGTCTTCGAAATCGCGGATTTCGGCATCGTCGGGGACGTCTTCGACGTCCTGCCGCAGGCCACCGCCGAGATCAAGAAGCGAAAAGGCTGACTCTTTGACCGCCTACACCACCAAGGCACAGAGCCCGTTCAACCCGGACACGCACCGGATTGGGCGGGTGCTCTGTTTTGCGGCCCACCCGGACGACATCGACTTCGGGGCAGCCGGCACCATTGCGGCCTGGACGGCGGCCGGCGTCGAAGTGAGCTACTGCATCATGACTGATGGCGACGCCGGCGGTTTCGACCCCGCCCATCGTCCCGACATCATCGCGATGCGCGACGCCGAGCAGCGCCGCGCCGCGGAGCTCGTGGGTGTCACCGACATCCACTACCTCCATCAGCGCGACGGTTACCTGGAACCCTCGCACGAGGTGATGAAAGGGGTGGTACGGCTGATCCGCGAGATCCGTCCCGACGTCGTCCTTTCCATGCACCCGGAACGGAACTGGGCACGCATCCAGAAGAGCCACCCGGACCACCTTGCGGTGGGGGAGGCAGTGACCCGCGCGGTGTATCCCGCGGTGGAAAACCCCTTCGCCTACCCCGAACTGGCCGAAGCCGGGCTCGCCGCCTACAAGCTGCCGTGGCTGTGGCTCTACGCGGGCCCGGAGGAACGCGAGAACCACTTCGTGGACGTGACTGACCATGTGGAGGCGAAGCTTGGCGCCATCCACGTCCACGTCAGCCAGCACCCGGATGTGGAAGCGATGGAGGCGACCGTGCGGCGGGGCATGCAGGCCAACGCGGCCCGGGCTGGCCTGCCCGAAGGCCGCAGCGCCGAGGCGTTCCACGTGGTGGCGGTCAATGGACCCGGCACCATAGCGGGTTTTTGAAGCAGTAATATGGGCCCCGTTCCTTCAAAGGAACGGGGCCCATATTGGTCCGCCCGGCCGGTTACGCGCCCAGCGGGGCGGCGGCGACAGTCGGCGTCGTCGGGGCGGTGGAGCCGCCCACCGGCTCCACGGTGATGCCCAGCGCCGCCGCGGAATGGATTCCTTGGACCACAGCCGGTTTGGAGAGCGCCTGCTCGTCCATCAGGCCCTGCGAGACGGGCGCCGAGCCGTCCCTGGGGATGAGCCACATCTGGTAGACCTTGCCGGACGGTGGCGCAGGGACGCCGCTCATCTTCACGACGGCTGCGTCGTGCGATGACGAAATCAGGAGCGTGGCCTTTCCGCCGCCCGCCACGTCCACCGAAGCTTCCTTCAGGTCGGCAGCCCGGACCACTTGGTTCACGGGGTCGTTCTGGTCGGCAAGGTAGGCGCCGACGCCCACGCCGCCGAGTGCTATGACCGCCGCGGCGGCAACGCCGGCGAGCCAGCGGCGCGTCCCGGCAGGCCGGCGTCGTTCTTCCCTGCGCCGGCGCGCTGCGGCGAGTTCATCCGTTGCCTCGTGCGGCCCGGCTGCCGCCGTGGCGGGCGTGGCAGTACTGCTGCCCGGCCCCGGGTCCTGTGCCGGCAGCTGGGAGATAATGCGGTCGAACAGGTCCGACGGCGGCTCCTCCTCAGTGCGGAAGGTGCGGGCAAGCGTCTCCCGGGCCTGGCGGACACGGTCAAGGAAGGCCCGGCGCTCGGCGTCCGGTGCACTGGCCATGTAGGCGTCGATGGCCCGGCGTTCTTCCTCCGTGACGGCATCGAGGGCGTAGAGTTCAGCGAGATCGACCGCGCGGCCGGACGCGAGGTCCGTGGCCACGGTGTCGCCAAAGGGACCGGAGCGGCCATCGGTGCCGTGGTCCATTCCGCTCATCTCAACTCACCCCCAGACAGGTCTTCAATCGGATCAGTCCATCGCGGATGCGGGACTTGATGGTAGGAACCGCGGCATTCAGCCGCTCTGCGACCTCGCGATAAGTGAGGCCGCCGTAATAGGCGAGGCGTACAGACTCCTGTTGTGTCTCGGTCAGTGTTTCCAGGCAGCGGACCACGGCCTCGGCCTCCAGCCGGCTGCCCACTTCCTCGGAAACAGTGTCATGGTCAATGTCCTGCGAGCTGGCCCCGTACTTCGCCTCCCGGTCAGTGGAGGACTGCGAAGAGCGGACCTTGTCCACCGCGCGCCGGTGGGAGATGGTCATCAGCCAGGAGAGCGCGCTGCCTGACCGGGGATCGAATTTCGCCGCGTTCTGCCACACCTGCAGGAAGACTTCCTGCGTGGTGTCTTCGCTGAGCTCGGGATCGATCAGGACCCGGCGTGCCATACCGTAAACACGGCGCGCGGTGAGCTGGTAGAACTCGGCAAACGCGGCCTGGTCGTCCCGGGCTATCCGGGACAGGAGGGCCGAGAGGTGTTGGCCGGGGTCAAGCGGCGGCTCGGTCACCGCCGCGGCAGACTCGGCATTCGGCGCGTTGGGATTTTCCATCACTCCCAAGCATAAGTCTCCAGGCGGTGGATCATCGGCAGGGCCAGGCAGCTGGCGGTACCCGGGACCTCCCTGAAGTAATGTCACCTGCCGCTCCTTGATCCCGCCGCCGTATCGATCCCGCCGAATGTTTCCAGCAGTGATTCGGCGCCGGCGGCAGGGTGGATGGGCCGCGGGGGAAAACTTCCTGCGGCTAGAGCCTGGCGCCGGCAAACCCCTGCTGGCGCCAGGCCTCGTACACGGCGATGGATGCCGCATTCGCCAGGTTCAGCGAGCGCAAGGCCGGCAGCATGGGCAGCCGCACCGTTGCTGTGACATGGGCATCGGCCTTCAGTTCGTCGGGCAGGCCAACCGATTCGCGGCCGAACATCAGCACGTCACCGGGCTGGTACGCAACGTCCGTGTAGCTCGTGGTTCCGTCGGAGGTGAAGGCGTACACGCGCTCGGGCTTGAGGTGGTTCCAGGCGTCGTCGATGGTTTTGTGCACCGTGACGACGGCAAGGTCGTGGTAGTCAAGCCCGGCCCGGCGCAGCTTCGCGTCGGAGAAGTCGAAACCGAGGGGTTCCACGAGGTGCAGTTCGGCGCCGGTGATGGCGGCGAGGCGGATGGCGTTGCCGGTGTTGCCGGGGATTTCGGGAGCATGGAACAGGATACGGAACACCTCCCTATCCTAGCGACCGCCTCAGTGCATACCGCGCAGCAGCCTGGCCAGGACCGGGACGTTGACGGTGTTGGGGGCCGGTCCCGAGGCCAGGAATTCCTTCAGGCCGCGGACCAGTCC
>JABFWC010000305.1 GCA_013362385.1 Pseudarthrobacter sp. | reverse complement strand
TGATGCCCGTGCGGGCCGGCAGGTCAGGGGTATGGACTACCTCGGCGCCCGTTTGGGTCAGCGGGACGGTGGTGCCGGCGTTGATCTCATCATGCGGGAACTCGAACTCGGAATCGCCGGGTGCGGCAGGAACGGTGTACTCGAGGAAATAGGTCATGACCCCACCTTTGCAGAAAAGCCGACACTGCCGAAAGCCCGGCGCGCTTACTTGCCCAGTCCCGCCTTGCGCAGCGCCTCGGCCATCGCGGTGTTGACCGGTTGCGGTGCCGGGGCCTGCCGTCGGACAGCGCCGGTCCGGGAGCCGGCGTTCCGCTGGTCAGTGCCGCGGTCAGGCGTGCCCCGTTCGGGAGTGCCCCGGTCAGCCTTTCGGGGCTTGCCGCCGTCGGGCCGTCCCACGCCGCGCCGCCCGGAACCTGCGCCGCCGCCGGACGGTTCGTCGTCGAGCCTCAGCGTGAGGGAAATACGCTTCCGCTCGGGGTCCGCTTCGAGCACCTTCACCCGGACCACCTGCCCGGACTTCACCACCTCGCGCGGGTCAGAGACGAAGCGGTTGGCCAGGGCAGAGACGTGGACCAGGCCGTCCTGGTGGACTCCCACGTCCACGAACGCGCCGAAGGCCGCCACGTTGGTGACCGTCCCTTCCAGGATCATGCCGGGCAGCAGGTCAGAGATCTTTTCGATCCCTTCCGAGAAGGTGGCTGCCGTGAAGGCCGGGCGCGGGTCCCGGCCGGGTTTGTCCAGTTCGGCCAGGATGTCCCGGACGGTGGGCAAGCCGAAGGTATCGTCCACGAAGTCCCGGGGGTCCAGGGATGAGGCAGGCGCGGAACCGGCGGCTGCCCGGATCTTCCGCGCCACGGCGTAGGCTTCGGGGTGCACGCTCGAGGCGTCCAGGGGCTCCGCTCCCCCGGTGATCCGCAGGAATCCGGCGCATTGTTCGAACGCCTTGGCGCCGAGCCGCGGGACCTTCTTGAGGTCGGTGCGCCTGGCGAAGGGGCCATGTTCGTTCCGGTAGGCCACGATGTTTTCGCTCAGCAGGGGACCGACGCCGGCCACGCGGCTTAGGAGCGCGGGCGAAGCGGTGTTGACGTCGACTCCGACGGCGTTCACGCAGTCCTCCACCACCGCATCCAGGCTGCGGTCCAGTTTCGAGGCCGTCACGTCGTGCTGGTACTGGCCCACGCCGATGGACTTCGGATCGATCTTGACGAGCTCCGCCAGCGGGTCCTGCAGCCGCCGGGCGATCGACACGGCCCCGCGGAGCGAGACGTCCATGCCCGGCAGCTCGGCGGCGGCGAGCGCTGAGGCGGAATAGACCGAGGCGCCGGCTTCTGACACCACGAGTTTCTGCGGCTTCCGGTCCACTTCCGGCAGGCGCTTGATCAGTTCGGCGGCCAGCTTGTCCGTCTCGCGGGAGGCGGTGCCGTTGCCGATGGCGACGAGTTCGACGGCGTGCTGCCGCGCCAGCCGGACCAGGGTCGCCAGCGCTTCGTCCCACTTCCGGGCCGGGGCATGCGGGTACACGGTATCGGTGGCCACCACTTTGCCGGTTCCGTCCACGAGGGCGACTTTGACGCCAGTGCGCAGCCCGGGGTCCAGGCCGAGCGTGGCGCGGTTCCCGGCGGGCGCGGCCAGCAGGACGTCGCGGAGGTTGGCGGCGAACACGCGGACCGCCTCGTCCTCCGCGGCGGCGAACATTTTGGCCCGCAGATCGGAGGTCAGGCGGGCCAGCACGCGGGAGCGCCACGCGATCTGGGCGGTCTGCACCAGCCAGCGGTCGGCGGGCCGGCCGCGGTCGGCGACGCCGAGGAACTTGGCCACGGCGGACTCGTAGCGTGCGCGGGCGGCGGTCAGGGCGGCGTCGTCCGCGGGATCGGCTTCGGCGAGGTCGAGCTCAAGGACGCCGTCCTTCTCGCCACGGAGCAGCGCGAGTACCCGGTGGGACGGCATGCCGGCCGGGGCCTGTGCGAATTCGAAGTAGTCGGAAAACTTCTGGCCTTCGGTTTCCTTGCCCTTCCTGACCCTGGAGACCATGCGGCCCTGGGTCCACAGCCGGTCGCGGAGGGTGGCGGCGAGGTCCGGATCCTGGGCCACCCGTTCCACCAGGATGGCGCGGGCGCCGGTCAATGCCGCAGCAGCGTCCTCCACGCCGTGTTCCTTGGTTAGGTACTTTGCCGCTTCGCGTTCCGGGTCGAGGTCCGGCCGCTTCAGCAGGGCATCCGCGAGGGGCTCGAGGCCTGCCTCGCGCGCGATTTGGGCCTTGGTGCGCCGCTTGGACTTGAAGGGAAGGTAGATGTCCTCGAGCCGTGACTTGGTGTCCGCGGCGAGGATCGCTTTGCGAAGTTCGGCCGTCAGTTGGCCTTGCGCTTCAATCGCTTCGAGGACCGTGCGACGCCGGTCGGCCAGTTCGCGGAGGTAGCGGAGCCGTTCGTCGAGCTCGCGGAGCTGGCCGTCGTCCAGGGTGCCCGTGGCTTCCTTGCGGTAGCGGGCGATGAACGGGACCGTGGACCCGCCGTCGAGCAACCCGACGGCCGCCTTCACCTGCCAGGCCTTGACGCCCAGCTCAGCGGCGATCTGGGAAAAGATGGCGTCCTCCGGGGCCTGGGCAGCGGCAGGAGCGGGCGAAGGAACTGGCTGTTGAGTCACCAGAACATCTTGCCTTACCCGGCTCCGGCGCTCCACCGGCCAGGGGTGGCCGCACAGCAGCGTCACGGACGTGCCGGGTATTCCGCTGGGGCCTGCAAAGTGCTGTAGTGGACATGCCGTCGCCGGCACCAACTGCTCGAGGAAGAGGCCACCATGCGGGAACTGCTGATCGTGTTTCAGGAGGGATTCGACGAGGCCAACATCACCGTGACAGTCAACGGCAAGGAGGCGCGGCGGGACTTGGGCGTCTCCACCAATCCCATCCTCGGCATCGCCAACGAGATCTCGGTGGAGCTGCCGGCGAAGGGGGCGCAGGTGGGGGTTGAGGTGACCAACAGGGGGCTCAAAGCCATCACCAAAGTCAGCGGGAGACCCAAAAGCGTCCTGGTGTCGATCGAGGACGGGCGGCTGGTGATGAAGGAAGGCACCGGCCGGGAAGCGGTGCTGTAACCCTCACTTGCCGAGGCCGGAAATAGGCTCTGGTAAGAGTCCATTCGATGGAGTAGCATCTGATCACCGCCGGCTTCCAGTGGGGTCCGGCGGGCCAAATCCACAGTTCTTCAGCCCAGGGTCGTCGGATGGCTTCGGGCGCCGGCTGCCAGGACCAGCACCCCGGACAGCCCACGACGGCGGCACCCACGCAGGTGCCGCCGTCGTCGTTTAATGCCTGGCTGGCGTCAGTCCCTAGCCCTGGTAGACCGGGTAGTCGGTGTACCCGATGGCACCCTCAGCGTAGAAGGTGGACGGGTCGGGCTCGTTGAGCGGAAGGCTTTCCTTCCAGCGGCGGGCGAGGTCCGGGTTGGCGATGGCGGGGCGGCCTACCACCACAGCGTCCGCGTGGCCCTCGGCCACCAGGTTGACGGCTTCTTCCCGGGTGGTGACGATGCCGAAGCCGGTGTTCACCAGGAAGGTACCCCCGAAGCGGGCGCGCAGGTCCTGGACCAGCTCTCCCGTGGGCTCGTGGTGCAGGATGCTCAGGTAGGCCAGGTTGAGCGGGGCGATGCTGTCCACGAGGACCTCGTATGTGGCGCGCACATCGGCAGCGTCGGTTTCCGCGATGCCCTGGACGTTGTGCTCCGGGGAGATGCGCAGGCCCACGCGGTTGGCGCCGAGCGCTGCCACCACCGCGTTGACGGTTTCGATGACGAAGCGTGCGCGATTCTCCGGCGATCCGCCGTAGGAGTCGGTCCTGACGTTGGAGTTGGGCGCCAGGAATTCGTGCAGGAGGTAGCCGTTGGCGGCGTGCAGTTCCACCCCGTCGAAACCCGCCTCGATGGCGTTGAGGGAGGAGTTGACGAACTCCTGGATGACCATGGGCAGCTCGTCGGTGGTCAGCGCGTGGGGCACCGGGTACGGCTTCTTGCCGGCGGGGGTGCGGACCTCACCGTCGATGGCGACGGCACTGGGAGCCACGATGGGCAGGCCGCCGGTGATGTCCGGGTGGGAGACGCGGCCGCCGTGCATGATCTGCGCGAACATCCTGCCGCCCTCGACATGGACGGCGTCGGTGACCTTCTTCCAGCCGGCCATCTGCGCCTCCGTGACGATGCCGGGCTGGCCCGGGTAGGCCTGGCCGGCCGGGGCGGGGTAGGTGCCTTCGCTGACGATCAGGCCGAGGCTGGCACGCTGGCGGTAGTGCTCGACGACGAGCGGGCCCGGGACGCCTTCCTCACCGGCGCGGAGGCGGGTCAGGGGCGCCATCACCAGGCGGTTGGGAAGTTCAAGTTCGCCGAGGGTGAGCGGGGAAAACAGCATGCGCAGTTCCTTTCGAAGGCTGAAAACGTACCGCCTGTGCCAACTGTGGCGCGCGTGCAACTATTCCGGATGTTAGGCGAATCACAATCCGTCGGTCAGCGTGCAGCTCCGGCCCCCGGACAGCCCTGGCCCTGCGGGTTGGCGTTGCAGTCGTCGGCGTAATTGCGGGTCAGGGATCGCCAGACGCTGATGCCTTGCGGGGGTGCGCTGAAGTGGCCCTGGCCCGGAATCGGCAGCGGCGGCCCGGAGTTGACCGAGTATGTCCCCGTGAACGATGTGGTCAGGACAACCTGGAAATCGCCGGTGGCCGCGTACGCGTGGCTGGTCCTGGTCTTTTCGCCCCACCGGTCCTGGGGCAGCGGGCCGCCCATTGAAGGCTGCGGGCCGAACACTGTGCCGTCACCGTAGTTCCAGGTGTACTGGACCGGCGTGGCCACCACGTGCACCTTCTGGCCGAACATCGTGATATCGAACTGTTGCTCGGTGGCTTCGGCGTAGAAGTTGGTCTCGGCGCCGCGGAGCGTGTTAGGGCTGGGCTGCGCCACCACTGCTCCGGCACTGACCGGGAGGTTCTGGAACTGCCGCTGGATGTCAGCGGCGATCCGGGGCAGGAGGTCCTCCGGCTTGGCGTCGTAGAGGCAGGTGGGACCGGAGTGCGGCGCCCACAC
>JABFWC010000147.1 GCA_013362385.1 Pseudarthrobacter sp. | reverse complement strand
TTGTCAGCGGCATCATCAACCTGGCCATGCCCGGCACGCCGGCCATGGAATACGTCCAGGCTGTCATTGCCGCTGCTCTGGTCCTCTCGCCTTGGCTGGGGGCATATACGGGCGCTACGGGGGCCGCCTGGACATCATGGATCGCAGGGGCAGTGGCGCTCGTCGTCACGGCGGTGGCTATCAAGCCGAGCACCGACCTCCGCCACACCTACCGCGTTTCGCATTGACGCGGGAATCCGCCATGGCCGAAGTGCTGCGTCATGACGCGGGATCCGGGACCGGCCTGGTCGGGGCTGCGGATGACAGCTACGCCGGGCACCTGCCCGCCCGCGCGGCAACGGAGGCCATGGCGGAGCCCGCCACCGGGCAGATCGAATTCGACCCACAGGCGGGTGACGGGGATGGCTGGGTTCCTTAACAGGGCCGACGCCGGCCGGCGGCTGGGCAAGAGGCTCGCGGGCCTGCGCGGACAGGACGTGGTGGTGCTGGGCCTGCCCCGCGGCGGCGTCCCGGTGGCCTTCGAGGTGGCCAAAGCCCTCGATGCGCCGCTTGACGTGATCGTGGTACGCAAGCTCGGCGTCCCGTTCCAGCCCGAGGTGGCCATGGGGGCCATCGGGGAGGGCGACACCCGGGTGCTGGATCCACGGACCATCTCCCTGGCCCGCGTCAGCGAGGAGGACCTGCGGCAGGTGGAACGCCAGGAGCGCGCGCTGCTGGAGAGCCGGGTGACGCGGTTCCGCCAGGGCCGCCGCCGCGTGGACCTGGCCGGCCGTACGGCGGTCATTGTCGATGACGGCATCGCCACAGGCTCCACCGCGAGGGTCGCCTGCCAGGTGGCCAGGCAGCTTGGCGCTGCAAAGGTGGTCCTGGCGGCCCCTGTTGCTCCTGCCCGTGCCGTCGTCGAGCTGAAGGAACCGGACGACGTCGTCTGCCTGCTTTCGCCCCAGAACTTCCAGGCCGTGGGCTACTACTACCACGACTTCTCGCCCACCGAGGACGGCGAGGTGGTGCAGCTGCTCGACGCCGCGGCCCGGCCCGCGCAGCACCCCCGGCAGAACGGGGCCGACGCCGCGCTGGACCAGGAAGTGGAGATCACTTCGGGACGGTTGACCCTGCACGGCAACCTGTACCTGCCCCGCGGCTGCGGCGCAACCGTCCTGTTCGCCCACGGCAGCGGCAGCAGCCGGCACAGCCCGCGCAACCGGTTCGTCGCCTCGGTCCTCAACGGAGCCGGCCTCGGCACGCTGCTGCTGGATCTGCTGACGCCGGACGAGGAGGTCAACCGGGCCAACGTGTTCGACATCGGCCTGCTCGCGCGGCGGCTGGTCCTGGCGACCGCCTGGCTGGAATCGCGGCAGGACACCTATGCCGCGCGCGTTGGCTACTTCGGGGCGAGTACCGGCGCGGCCGCGGCGCTGTGGGCGGCGGCCGAACCGGGATCACGGGTTGCGGCAGTCGTCTCACGGGGCGGCCGGCCGGACCTGGCAGGTCCGCGGCTCTCCGGCGTGCGGGCACCCGCCCTCCTCATCGTTGGCGGCGACGATACCCAGGTGCTGGCCCTAAACCGGCAGGCCATGGCACAAATGGCCGCACCGGCGCGGCTGGAAGTCGTCCCGGGCGCCACGCACCTTTTCGAAGAACCCGGAACCCTGGCAATGGCCGCCACGCTTGCCGGGGACTGGTTCCGGCATTACCTCCTGCCGGCACCCGCGGTGCAGTCCGCGCCGGAGGCGCGGACGTGAGCAGGACTGACCGCGTTGTGGCGGCTCCGGTGTCGGTGCCTGTAGGCTCTGTTCCACGGTGATGGATCCCGCCTGAACGGTCCGCCGCAATACCTTTGCGGGCCTGTTCGAACCGCCCCCCCTGGCTGATGGTTCCTGCTTTCGCTGGTACGAAGGTAGGACCGTGCCCGCGCGGATCCGACAGGAGAGCCCATGAACACCCCCGCCGACCACCCCGGCCCCGCGTACGTTCCGCGGAAGATCACCGGACCGGTGCTGACGGGCGTGGTGCCCGGCCAGCCCCTTGCCGTCGCGCACCGCGCCGCGGAACTCGCCGTCAGCCTGGACGTGGAGCTGGTCTGCGCGTACGTGGACGTCACCACCTACCTCGCCGAGGAACCCGACGGGCGGGTCGAGGCGCTGCCGATCGATCCGGACGGCATCGACGACGATATCGAAGGCATCAGCGCCGGCATCCGGGAGCGCCTGCAGGAAGCACTGGAGGGCGCCGGGGTCCGCTGGTCCTTCGTGACGCTGGCGGGGGACCCGGCCCGGGCGCTGGGCCGGCTGGCGGAGTCACGCGACGCGTCGGTCATCGTCGTCGGAACCCGCGAACGCGGTCTCGGTGCACGCCTTGAGGAACTGCTGGTGGGGTCGGTGGCAGTCCATCTGACGCACCGCCAGCACCGGCCCGTCCTGGTGGTGCCGCTCGCCCCGTACCCGAAACCGCACGCCAAGCAGCGCGGCGGGGAGGGCCGCTGATGCTGCCCATCAACAGCGACGCCGCCGGCCCCGCAACCGGTGACCCGGACGCCGGGACGCTCGGCGAGGCGAGGACCCACCGCGCGGTCCACCTGCACCCGGGGTTCGTGGCCGTCGTCGTCCTCGGCGGCATATTCGGTGCCCTTGCCCGCTACGCCCTGGGCGCCGTCCTGCCGGCCCCGGGCGGCTGGCCCTTGCCCACCCTGGCCATCAACCTGGCCGGGGCCTTCCTGCTCGGGGCGCTGCTCGAGGGCCTGGTCCGCCGCGGCCCGGACGCCGGGCGGCGCAGGATCCTCCGCCTGCTCGCCGGCACCGGCTTCATGGGCGCCTTCACCACTTACAGCACGCTGGCCCTGGAAACCACCACTCTGCTGGGGACGGGGCGCCCCGCGGATGCGCTGGTGTACGTTGGCGCCACCCTGCTGGGCGGGGCAGCAGCCACCGTGGCGGGGATCGCGCTGGCCGCCGGGCAGCACCGCCGCAGGGGAGGCAGCCGATGAACGCCCTCGTCATCGCGCTGGTCGGACTTGCCGGCGGCCTCGGCGCCGGAACCCGCTTCGTCGTCGACGGCCTCATCCGGGCCAGGCTCCGCAGCGCCCTGCCCGTGGCAACCATCGCCATCAACGTCACGGGCTCATTCCTCCTTGGCCTGATCGCCGGAGCGGTGATCGTCGACGCCGCACCCCCGGAACTCCAGGCCATCGCCGGCACCGGGTTCCTCGGCGGTTACACCACTTTCAGCACGGCGAGCTTCGAAACCGTCCGCCTGGTCCAGTCCCGGCGCACCGGGCTGGCCCTCCTGAACGGAATGGGTACCGCGGTCCTCGCCGTGGCCGCCGCGGCGGCCGGCCTGGGCCTGGGCGGGCTCCTCTAATCGCGGATCCACCCATATGGTGCTATTGCCTTGCCCGCGTTTTGGTTGGAGCATCGCAATACTGTTGCACTGCGGAACGAAAGGACAACATGCCTGCGGAACCCTTGGTCATTGTTTTCGACGTCAACGAGACCCTCTCGGATATGGCCCCGCTGGGGGATGCCTTTGCCTCCATCGGAGCCCCCAGGGAACTCGCCAGGCTCTGGTTCGCCACGCTCCTGCGCGACGGGTTCGCCCTCACCGCCAGCGGTGACAACCCGGCCTTTGCCACCGTTGGAGCCGAAGCCCTCCGCAACCTGCTCACCGCGGAAGGGACGGGCGGAGACCTGGATGCCGCCGTCGGCCGCGTCATGGAAGCCATGCGGAACCTGGCGCTCCATCCGGACGTCGCCGACGGAGTGCACGCCCTCGCCGCCGCCGGGCACCGGCTGGTCACCCTGACCAACGGCGCGGCGGGCATGGCGGACAAGTTGTTCGTCGCCGGCGGCATCCGGGGGCAGTTCGAGATGCTCCTGTCCGTGGAGGACGCACCGGCATGGAAGCCCGCCAAGGGCGCCTACGAATATGCTGCCCAGGCGGCCGGAACAACGCCGGCCAACATGCTGCTCGTCGCCGTGCACCCGTGGGACATTCATGGGGCTGCCAGGGCCGGGCTCCGTACGGCATGGATAAACCGTGCCGGAGCGGACTATCCGTCGTACTTTCAGTCCCCGGAACTCACCGTTACCGCGCTGACGGAACTCGCCCCGGCCCTCGCGAACCTCGGCTAAAAGCAGCCGCGACGTTCGTCTGTTGCTCGGTGCCGTCCGGCAGCGCCCCCGCATCCACGAGCCCGGCACGGTGCCGCCGTTCCAGCAGCATCGTGTCGCGGGCGAACGAGGACGTGAGCGAGGCAAGTGCCGCGGCGGTGAAAGCGGTTGCGGCGGCTGCGGGCAGGTCCGGCAGCAGCGCGACCAGCAGCGCGAACGGCTGGAACGCCCCGATCGCCTTGCGCACCGCGCTGCGCGGTAGTGGTTCGCGCAGGTGTGGCCGGAAGAATCCGAGGACCACGAACACGTAGTACATTGCCCCGATCGCCAGGGTCCAGGGACCCACGACGCCGGCCGCCGCCGCGGACAGGACGAGGACCAGGGCGGCGTCCGTGGCCGCATCGAAACGCGCGCCCGCCGCCGAGGCCGTTCCGGTGCGCCGCGCGATGGGACCGTCCAACGCGTCGAGCAGGAACGCGGCGCCGCCCAGCACCACCAGGAGGAGGTCCGGAGGACGCCCGGTCAGCAGTTGCGGCACGGCGAGGACGGCACAGAGGGCGGCGAGGAGGGCGCGCAGCAGGGTCACCCGGTCCGCGGGCGTGGAGAAACGCGGGATGCGCCGCAGGATGGATGCGACGGCGGCCCCGGTCACCAACGCGCCAGCGCACAGACCGGCCAGCTGCAGCACCAGTCCGGCGGGGGAGAGGGAGACAAGCCACAGTGCCGAAACGCCGAACGCGGCAACGGCGGCGAGGGCGTCCGGGACGGCCCGCTCAGCTGCGCTGTCCATCTCCCACCTCCCCTCGCATGCTAGCAACGGCCCGCGGGCGCGGCCATCCGCCCTGCCCCGGATCCGAAGGTTTGCCTCAGGTGCCGGGTCTCGGCGTCGGACGCTCCACGACGGCGGCCCGCCGCCTGGGTGCCGTCCGGACCAGGCCGGCGATGGCCAGGAGGGTGCCGATTCCTTC
>JABFWC010000301.1 GCA_013362385.1 Pseudarthrobacter sp. | reverse complement strand
TGGTGTCCTCACGTCTGCAGTGATGGCCGCGGTGCCGACGGGCGCCGGGGAAGTGCCCCCGGCGGACCGCCTGCGGCCGCGGAGGCGCGGATCGTTGAGGTCGTTGATGCTTTCACCGACCAGCGTCAGCCCGAGCACTGTCCAGACGATGGCGAGGCCCGGGAACAATCCGGTCCACCAGATGCCCGAGGTGGTGTCCGCGAGCGCCTTGTTGAGGTCGAAACCCCATTCGGCCGCTGAGCTTGGCTCAATGCCGAAGCCCAGGAAGCCCAGCCCTGCCAGGGTCAGGATGGCTTCGGAGGCGTTGAGGGTGAAGATCAGCGGCAGGGTGCGTGTGGCGTTGCGGTAGATGTGGCGGGTCATGATGCGTACGTTCGAGGCGCCCACCACCTTGGCCGACTCGACGAAGGGTTCGGCTTTCAGCCTGATGGTCTCAGCCCTGATCACCCGAAAGTACTGCGGGATGAAGACGACGGTGATGGAAATGGCCGCGGCCATGATTCCGCCCACCAGGCTGGACTGGCCGCCGCTGATGACGATGGCCATGACGATGGCGACCAGCAGCGAGGGGAAAGCGTAGATGGCGTCCGCCACTACCACGAGGATGCGGTCCAGCCAGCCGCCGATGTAGCCGCTCACCAGGCCCAGGATGACGCCGGCGAAAATGGACAGCACCACGGCGACGATGATGACCAGCAGCGCCGTCTGGGTCCCCCAAATGACGCGGGACAGGACGTCGTATCCACCCACGGTGGTGCCGAGGAGGTGTTTGCCGCCGGGTGCCTGCTGTGTGGGGAAATTGCCTTCGGCGTCGGATAGCTGGGCGAAGCCGTAGGGGGCGATTAGCGGGGCGGCCAGCGCGGTGAGCAGGAAGATGCTCGTAAGGACGAGCCCCAGCACCAGCATCAGGCGCTGCAGCCCCACGCTCTTGTTGAAATGGGAAACAACCGGCAGCCTCCGGAAGAACGGTGCCCGCGGGTTGGCCACCGGTTCCAGTGTTGCTTCTGCAGCCATGTCAGTACCTCACTCGGGGGTCGATCAGCGCGGCGATGATGTCCACGATGAAGTTGGTGACGGCAACGATGACTGCCAGCAGCACCACGATGCCCTGGACCGCCACGAAGTCGCGGGCGGTGAGGTAGTTGGCCAGCTGGAACCCCAGGCCTTTCCACTCGAAGGTCTTCTCAGTCAGCACGGCTCCGCCAAGCATCACCGCGATCTGCAGGCCCATGACGGTGATGATGGGGATCAGTGCCGGTTTGTAGGCATGTTTGGTGACGAGCCGGAATTCGCTGACGCCACGTGAACGGCCGGCCTCGACGTAGTCCTTGCCGAGCGTGCCGATGACGTTGGTGCGGACCAGCCGGAGGAAGACGCCGGCGGTCAGCAGGCCGAGGGCCAGGGCGGGCAGGACGGCGTGGGACACCACATCGCTGAAGGCGGCCGTGTTGCCGCTGCGCAGGGCATCCAGCCAGTAGATGCCTGTCGGCGCCTGCAGTGAGGTCAGGGACAACTCGGTCCGGGTTCCTGCGCGGCCGGCGACCGGGAGCCAGTGCAGCCAGACCGAGAAGAGCAGTTTGAGGAGCATACCGGCGAAGAAGACCGGGGTTGCGTAGAAGAGGATGGCGAGGATCCGGAGCACGGCGTCCGGCAGGTGGTCGCGCCGCTGCGCAGCAAGCATGCCCAGCGGGATGCCCACCAGCAGCGCCACGATGAGGGCGTTGATGGACAGCTCCAGGGTGGCGGCGCCGTACGTGGTGAGCATTTCGGTGACCTTGCGGTTGTCCGAGAGCGTCGTGCCGAAGTCCCCGGTGGCCAGCTGGCCCAGGTATTCGACGTACTGCACCATCAGCGGCCGGTCGTAGCCGGCGGCATGGATGCGCTCCTGCAGCTGGTCGGGGGGCAGCCTGCCGCCCATGGCCGCGGTGATGGGGTCACCGGTGATCCTCATGAGGAAGAACACCATGGTGACGAGGATAAGGATTGTAGGGAAGATCAGCAGGAAGCGGACCAGGATGTATTGGCCCAGTCCTCCGCCTGCTTTTTTCTTGGCCGGAAGGAGTGAGTCAGCGTCGCTGGGAGGCGCGTCGATCAAAGATGTCATCGGTACCTGGATTCGTGGTGGCCGGGAGCCAGCAGTCCCCTCGTTGCTGGCCGGTGACCTGCAAGAGGCGGGACGCCATTGCGGCGTCCCGCCTCCGGCTGGTCAGAGCCCGATGGGGTTGGACTGCTTACTTGGACAGGACGCCGAGCCGGGTCTTGAACGACGGGTCAAGGGTCTTTTCGACGCCCTTGACGTCCGATCCGGCGACCAGCAGCTGCGCACCCTGGAGCAGCGGCAGCGTCGAAAGGTCCTTCGCGACCGCGGACTGCACCTCGCCGAGCAGCTTGTTGCGTTCGGTCTTATCCGGGGTGGTCAGCTGCTTCTGGACCAGGTCCGTGACTGCCGGGTTTTCGTAGTGGTTCTTGAGGAAGTTGCCCGGGATGAAGAAGGGCGTGAGGTAGTTGTCCGCGTCCGAGTAGTCCGGGAACCAGCCCAGCTGGTACACGGGGTAGGCGTCGGCGGTGCGCGCCTTGGAGTACGTCACCCATTCGGTGGACTGCAGGTCCACGGTGAACAGGCCGGACTTCTCCAGCTGCTCCTTGACCATGGCGTATTCGTCGCCGGAGGACTTGCCGTAGTGGTCCGGGTTGTACTGCAGCTTCACGTTGACCGGACCGGTGACGCCGGCATCGCTGAGGGCCTTCTTCGCCTTGTCCAGGCTGGGCTTGCCGGTGCCGTCGCCGTACATTTCCTTCATCGGCTGGGTGGCCCCGGGCAGCCCGTCCGCGACCACGGAGTACGCCGGTACGTAGGTTCCCTTGTACACCTGGTCCGAGATGGCCTGCCGGTCCACGATGTCCGCCATGGCCTGGCGGACGGCGAGGGCCTTGGCCGGATTGGCCTCCGGGGTCTTGGCGCCGAACGGCATGGTGTCGAAGTTGAAGACGATGTAGCGCAGCTCGCCGCCAGGGCCCTTGTAGACCTTGACCTTCGAGTCCTTCCCAAGGTCCGCCGCGTCCGTGGCGGTGAGGCTGCGGCCGGCAACGTCGATGTTTCCGCCCTGGACGTCCAGCTTCAGGTTGTTGGAATCGGCGTAGTACTTGATGACGGCGCTGTCATTGGCGGGCTTGCCCAGCAGGCCGTTGTAGTCCGGGTTGCTCTTGAGGCTGACGAGTTCGTTCTTCTTGTAGGAATCGATGGTGTACGGACCGGCGAACGGTTTCGCGGCGACGATGTCCTCATCGCTCATGATCTTGTCCGCCGGGAAGACTTCCTCGTCAACGATGGGTCCCGTGTTGGTGCCGAGCACGCTGGGGAACACCTGGTCATTGGCGGCCTTGAGGGTGAACACCACGGTGGTGTCGTCCTTGGCCGCGACCGACGTGAGGTTGGACAGCAGGGACGCCGGACCGTTGGGGTCCTTGATCTTCATCACGCGGTCGTAGGAGAACTTCACGTCCGAAGCGGTCAGCGCATGGCCGTTGGCGAACTTCAGGTTGGGCTTGAGCTTCACCGTGAATTCGGTGGGGGCCGTAAAGGAAGCGGACTCGGCGATGTCGGGGCTGGCTTCGGCCGAACCCGGCTTGGAGTTCATCAGGAAGGGGTAGACCTGGTTCATCACCAGGAAGGAGCCTGCGTCGTAGGAGCCGGCGGGGTCGAGGGTTACGACCTTGTCCGTGGTCCCGAAGGTGATGGCGCCACCGCCGGCGCTGCCGGTGGACGTTCCGCCGCCACCCGAGGGCCCGGTGCAGGCTGTCAGGGCGAGGGCGGAAATTCCTGCGAGCGCGATGGCGCGGTGCAGGTTTGTTGAGCTCTTGATCATCTTTGAGCCTTCTGTTCGATGAATACGCGCGTGCCGGCAGGCGGGCATGTTCGCCCGCCTGCCTGCCCGCAGTGCTGATGCGTAGATTCAATCAGAGAGTCAGCCCTCAGGACGGCCAATTTAGTGAGTTGAAACACAAAATTTATTTCCGGCCGCCGGCTCCCGCCGGGTAATGCCGCGAAGAGGCATGCCAAAGAGCCGCCCCGGCGGATATCCGGATCGGTTCTGGGTCTTTAGGGGTTATCTGGGCTTTAGGGGTTACAGGGCGGCGCGCTGCAGTGAGCGGGCGGCGTCGATGGTCGCCTGGCCGAGGACGCGGCTTCCTTGGTAGAGGACCACGGTCTGGCCGGGAGCCACTCCCCGCAACGGAGCCACCAGCCGGACCACGAGCTGGCCGGCGGCATCCCCTTCCGCAGGCGCCTCCATCCGGGCCGTGGCCGGAACGGGGTCTCCGTGCGCGCGCACCTGCGCGTAGCAGTCAAACTCCGCGCCCGTGTCCACCTCGGCGATGGGCAGCCCGGCCCAGGACACCTTGATCCCACGGATCTCATCGATGGCCAGGAGCGCCTCGGGACCAACCACCACCTTGTTTTCCTTGGGGCGGATCTCCAGGACGAACCGCGGCTTGCCGTCGGCCGCCGGGGTTCCCAGCTTGAGCCCCCGGCGCTGGCCGACGGTGAACGCGTTCGCCCCCGGGTGTTCGCCTACCTTGGCGCCGGACTCGTCGACAATGTCGCCGGTGGTCATGTCGATCTTCTCGGCCAGCCAACCGGCGGTGTCGCCGTCGGGAATGAAGCAGATGTCGTGGCTGTCCGGCTTGTTGGCCACGGACAGCCCGCGGCGCTCGGCTTCCGCCCGCACCTCGGCTTTGGAAGGGGTGTCGGCCAGCGGAAACATGGAGTGCTTGAGCTGCTCGTGGGTCAGGACGCCAAGCACGTAGCTCTGGTCCTTTGCCCAGTCAGAGGCTCGGTGCAGTTCGCGGTTGCCGTCGGCGTCTTCGATGACCTTCGCGTAGTGCCCGGTGCAGACAGCGTCGAAGCCCAGGGCGATGGCCTTCTCCAGCAGGGCGGCGAACTTGATGCGCTCGTTGCAGCGCATGCAGGGGTTGGGCGTACGTCCGGCAGCGTATTCATCGATGAAGTCCTGGACCACGTCTTCCTTGAACCGCTCCGAAAAATCCCAGACGTAGTAGGGGATGCCGAGGACGTCGCAGGCCCGCCAGGCGTCCCGGGAGTCTTCG
>JABFWC010000104.1 GCA_013362385.1 Pseudarthrobacter sp. | reverse complement strand
CCCTGCCCACCTGGGTGGAGAGTACGGTGTGGTGCGCTGCGCCGGCGGTGAGCCAGGCGGCGGCGGAGGTGGCGAAGTCCGGTTTGGGCTGCCAGAGGGCGCGGGCCACGGGCAGGTTGGGCAGGGGCTGGTCGAGGGGGACGACGTCGACGGCGTTGGCCACGAGGCGGAAGCGGTCGCGCATGTCGGAGAGGGCGACGACGACGCCCGGGGAGGCGTCGGCGTCGAAGACCAGGCGGACGGGGTCTTCCTTGCCGCCGATGCCGAGCGGGTGGATTTCCAGGCGGGGCTTCTGCGCGGTCAGGGAGGGGCAGACCTCCAGCATGTGGGCGCCGAGGATCTTCTCGGAGCCTGGTTCCAGGTGGTAGGTGTAGTCCTCCATGAGGGACGCGCCGCCGGGCAGGCCGGCGCCCATCACTTTGGCGGCCCGGACCAGGATCGCGGTTTTCCAGTCGCCTTCTGCGCCGAAGCCATAGCCGGCGGCCATGAGCCGCTGCACGGCCAGGCCGGGAAGCTGCCGGAGGGCGCCGAGGTCCTCGAAGGAGGTGGTGAACGCGGCGGAGCCGTTGGCTTCCAGGAAGGACCGCAGGCCCAGTTCGATCCGGGCGCCGTACCGCAGGGACTCGTGCCTGGCCGCGCCTCCGCGCAGCTCCGGGACCACGTCGTAAAGGTCCTCATACTCGGCAACCAGGGCATCGACGTCGGACTCTGCAGCGCCGTGCACGGCATCGGCGAGTTCGTTGACGGACCACGTGTTGACCGCGACGCCGAAGCGCAGCTCGGCCTCGGTCTTGTCGCCTTCGGTGACGGCGACGTTGCGCATGTTGTCACCGAAGCGGGTCAGCTTCAGGGACCGGACGGCGGCCCAGCCCGCGGCGGCGCGCTGCCAGGACCCCACCTGGCGGGCGACCTCGGGGTTGGAGACGTGCCCGACGACGGTCTTCCGGGCGATGCCCAGGCGGGACTGGATGTACCCGAACTCACGGTCACCGTGGGCTGCCTG
This sequence comes from Pseudarthrobacter sp., assembly GCA_013362385.1. Lineage (GTDB taxonomy): Bacteria > Actinomycetota > Actinomycetes > Actinomycetales > Micrococcaceae > Arthrobacter. The sequence goes on along the minus strand of JABFWC010000104.1, from coordinate 4,107 downwards.
GTTCAGGTTCATGAAGTCAAAGTCGATGTCGGCCCACGGCAGGTCCCGGTTGGCCTGGGTGTGCAGGTGCAGCAACGGCTTGCGCAGCAGATCCAGGCCGGAGATCCACATCTTGGCCGGGCTGAACGTATGCATCCACGCCGTCACCCCGATTACCGAATCATCGGAGTTCGCTTCCAGCGCGGTGCGGCGGATGGCGTCCGCATCCGTGAGGACCGGCTTCCAGACAATCCTGACAGGCACGTCCGTGGACGCGTTGAGCTGGTTGGCGATCTCCCGCGACTGCGCGGCGACCTGCTTCAGGACATCCTCCCCGTACAGGTGCTGGCTGCCGGTAAGGAACCAAACCTCATAACCATCAAGGGAAGTGTTTGCTGCGGTACTCATGGATTCTCCTGGTGCAATCGTGGCGGCCGTTATTGGCCGTAAATGTTCTGGTAGCGGGCGTAGAGCGAATCGATGTGGCCCTGGTCGATGGGCAGGGGTTCGCCGAGTTGGCGTGCGATATGGACCGTGCGGGCCACTTCCTCACACATCACGGCCGCTTTCACCGCGGACCGGGCGTCCTTGCCGATCGTGAACGGACCGTGGTTCTGCATCAGCACCGCCGGCGAATGCGAATTCTTCAGGGTCTCCACGATGCCGTGGCCGATCGAATCATCACCAATCAGCGCGAACGGGCCCACCGGGATCTGCCCACCGAACTCATCACCCATCATCGTCAGCACGCACGGGATCGGCTCCCCCCGCGCGGCCCAGGCCGTGGCGTACGTCGAATGCGTGTGCACCACCCCGCCCACCTCCGGCATGTGCCGGTACACGTACGCATGCGCCGCGGTGTCCGAGGACGGCGACAACGGCGGATTGCCCCACTCACCATCGCCGTTCCCTGCCACCGGGACCCCGTACAGGTCCGTGACGATCATCTGCTCCGGCGTCAGGTCCTGGTACGAGACGCCCGACGGTTTGATCACCATCAGATCGAGCCCGGGCACCCGCGCCGAAACGTTCCCGGCCGTCCACACCACCAGCCCGTACCGGGTCAGCTCGCCATGCAGGGCACACACGTCCTCCCGGATGCGCCCGATGGTCTCAAGGATTCCCGCGCTCATGCCGGCACCTCCACCGGAGCCTGGGCCGCCAGGGGTGCTGCCCCGGCCGCCCGGCGCTGGATCGACTTGAGCCGGTGCATCACGTCGTTGCCGCCCCGGCCGAAGTAATCATGCAAAGTCCTGTACTCCCGGAACAGCTCCTCATACGCGGCCACGTTCTCCGGGATCGGCGTATACACCCCGCCCGGTTCGGCACCCATCGCCGCAGCCGCCTCGCGGATGTCGGCGTACCGGCCCGCGGCGACGGCCGCGTGGATCGCGGAGCCGAGGGCCGGGCCCTGCTCCGAGCCGATCGTGGACAACTGCAGGCCGGTAGCGTCCGCATAGATCTGCATCAACAGCCTGTTCTTCAGCAAACCACCGGCAACGATGAACTCCCTCACCGGCACCCCCGCATCCCGGAACGCGTCCACGATGGTCCTGGTGCCAAAGGCGGTGGCCTCCAGCAGCGCCCGGTAGACATCCTCGGGCCTGGTGGCCAGCGTCTGGCCCACCACGATGCCGGAGAGTTCGTGGTCCACCAGGACCGAGCGGTTCCCGGAGTGCCAGTCCAGCGCGATCAGCCCGTGCTCTCCGATGGCCTGCCGCGCGGCCAGCTCGGTGTGGTACTCATGGATGCCCAGGCCCGCATCCTTGGCCGCCTGGTGGTATTCCGGCGGCACCCCGTACCGGGTGAACCAGCCGAAGATATCCCCCACACCCGACTGCCCGGCCTCGTAACCCCACAGCCCGGGAATGATGCCGCCGTCCACCACCCCGCACATGCCCGGAACCTCGTGCAGTTCCGCGCCGTTCATCACGTGGCAGGTGGAGGTGCCCATGATCGCCACCAACTGCCCCGGCTCCACCGCCTTCGCAGCCGGGGCGGTCACGTGGGCGTCGACGTTGCCCACCGCCACGGCGATGCCCTCAGGCAGGCCGGTCCACGCCGCCGCCTCCGCGGTCAGGGTGCCCGCCGCGTCGCCCAGGCGGCCGATGGTGTGCTCCAGCTTCGCGCTGACGAAGTCCTTGAAGTCAGGATTCAGGGCAGCCAGGAAATCCTCCGAGGGATACCTGCCGTCCTGGTAAATCCCCTTGTAACCGGCGGTGCAGGCGTTGCGAACGTACCGGCCGCATAGCTGCCAGACGATCCAGTCGGCTGCCTCCACCCAGTGGTCCATCTCGGCGTAAGCCGCCGGGTCCTCCTCCAGCAACTGCAACCCCTTGGCGAACTCCCATTCCGAAGAGATCAGGCCGCCGTAGCGCGGCAGCCAGTCCTCACCTCGTTCCGCCGCGAGACGGTTGATCCGATCGGCCTGCCCCTGCGCCGCATGGTGCCGCCAGAGCTTGACGTAGGCGTGCGGCCGGTTGGCGTAGCCGGGCAATTCGTTCAGCGGCGTGCCATCGGCCTTGACCGGCACCATGGTGCAGGCGGTGAAGTCCGTGGCGATTCCGACGACCGCCGTCGGGTCGATCCCCGCGTCCGCCACCGCGGCGGGTACAGCCTTACGCAGGACTTCCCGGTAGTCGTTGGGCACCTGAAGCGCCCATTCGCCGGGAAGCCGCGCGCCGTCGTCGCCCGCGGTGTCCTCCGGAAGCCGGACCGTTACCACTGCATGCGGATACTCGTGGACGGCGCTCCCAAGTTCCTTGCCGTCACGCACCCGCACCACCACCGCACGCCCCGAAAGCGTCCCGTAGTCCACCCCGATCACGCACGGCTCTGAGCTGGATCTGTTCAATGTTTCTGGCATGGTGCCTCCGTCCGGGAGGCAGCGGCCTCATTACCGGGGTTGTAGGGTCTGGTCGAGCAGAAGTTCTGGAGTAAGTGTGAACGCTAACAACAGCGATGTCAACGAAGCCGAAAAACTTTCGAAATTAGGGGATAACAGTCTTGTTAGCGTTCACAAACCGGTCTATATTGAACCGACACATCAACAATGTGGCCAGGGCCAGGGAGCGTCGGTGCTGCCGGTCCAACAACACTTCGCGGCAGTGCTGCCGCGGAAGGAGAAAATGGTGAGAATCAAAAAACTCATGGGCGCGGTGGCTCTTGTCCTCGCCCTGACGGTGGGAGCCACCGGTTGCGGCACCCGGGGAGGGGCTGCCACTGAATCCGGCAGCGCGGCCAAGCCCAGCGATTCCCTCGTGGGAATCTCGATGCCCACGCAGACGTCCGAACGGTGGATTGCCGACGGCGCGAACGTGGAGAAGTCCCTGAAGGACCTCGGCTACAAGACTGATCTGCAGTTCGCCAATGACGACATCCCCACCCAGGTCTCGCAGATCGAGAACATGCTGACCAAGGGCGCCAAGGCCCTGATCATCGCCGCCATCGACGGCACCACCCTGACCGACGTCCTGGCCAAAGCCAAGGAGCAGAACGTCAAGGTCATTGCCTACGACCGCCTCATCAACGGCACGCCCAACGTGGACTACTACACCACGTTCGACAACTACACCGTCGGCGTCCAGCAGGCCACCTCGCTGCTGACCGGCCTGGGCCTGGTCGATGCCAGCGGCAAGAAGGTGGACGGCAAGGGCCCCTTCAACATCGAGCTTTTCGCCGGAAGCCCCGACGACAACAACTCCAACTTCTTCTGGACCGGCGCCATGGACACCCTCAAGCCGTACATGGACGCCGGCACCCTGAAAGTCCCCAGTGGCCAGACCAAGTTTGAACAGGCAGCCATCCTTCGCTGGCAGGCACCCGTGGCGCAGAAGCGCATGGAGGACATCATCACCTCCGCCTACAGCTCCGGAACCAAGCTGAACGGCGTCCTCTCTCCGTATGACGGACTGTCCATCGGCATCATCTCGGCCCTCACCAGCACCGGCGGCTACGCCAAGGGAAGCCTGCCTGTGGTCACCGGCCAGGACGCCGAAAAGGGCTCCGTGAAGTCCATCATCGCCGGCGAGCAGTACTCCACCATCTTCAAGGACACCCGCCAGCTCGGCGCGCAGGCCGTGAAGATGGTTGACGCCGTCCTCAAGGGCCAGGAACCGGAAACCAATG
>JABFWC010000009.1 GCA_013362385.1 Pseudarthrobacter sp. | reverse complement strand
CGCGGTTTGCGGTGCGTTCAGTTGGTGCCTGCTCATGGAGCCACTGTGCCGCCGCAACAATGACTTGGTAAGAGTCCGTCAGCCGTATGTGGATAAGCGCCGGCACGGAAAGGAAGCACACCGAAACAAGGCACAATTGAATCATGTACCTGTTGCTCGCCGTCCACCCAGGCGGCGCCGCACTCCAGGAACTCACCCAGGCCGGACACACCCTGCCGGCTGCCCCCGAACCGCGCGTGATCCCGCACGCCCAGCTCCCCGCCGTCGTCCGTGAACTGGAAGCCCCGCGGCCGGGCGGCCAGCCGCCACGCTGGATCTGGCACCGCACCCAGGACTGGTACCCGGCCCTGCTGGCGGCCGGCGTCGACGTCGAACGCTGCTATGACGTCAGCCTCTGCGGCACCATCCTGGCCTTCTCCCAGTTCACCGCCCACACCGGGTATGCGCGGGACAGTTATGCCCGGGACAGTTATGTACGGGACAGTGACCGGGTCCCGGCGGAGGATCCGCTGCTTCCTCCAAGGACGCTGCAGCCTCCGCCTCCGCCGCCGGACCAGGGCGCGCTGTTTGACGACGTTGGCGCCGCTTCCGCGCCGCGGTGGGGCCTCGGCGAGCTGCGGGCCGGGTACGCAGACCAGCAGGGCGCACTGGCAGCAGTCGGCACGGAGGAGAACCGCCGGGGCCGGCTGCAGCTGCTGCTGGCCGCGGAGTCCGCCGCCGCCATGGTGGCCGCCGAGATGCAGCACACCGGAGTGCCCTGGCGTGAGGACCTGCACCAGCAGATGCTCGCCGGCTGCCTCGGCCCGCGCCCCCACCCCGGCCAGCGGCCGGCACGCCTTGAGGCACTCGCCCGGGAGCTGCGGGCCTTGCTCAACTCCCCTGCCCTGAATCCCGATTCCCCGCAGGACCTGATGCGTGCACTGCACCGCAACGGGATCGAGGTGAAAAGTACGCGGAAATGGGAGCTGCGGGAATCCACCCACCCCGTCATTGCGCCGTTGCTGGAGTACAAGAAGTTGTCCCGCCTGCACACCGCCAACGGCTGGGCATGGCTGGACGCCTGGGTCCACGGCGGGCGCTTCCGCCCCGAATACGTTGTGGGCGGCGTCGTTTCGGGACGCTGGGCGTCCCGCGGCGGAGGCGCCCTGCAGATCCCCCGGCAGGTACGCGGCGCCGTGCATGCAGACCCGGGCCACAAGCTGATCGTCGCCGACGCGTCCCAGCTGGAACCGCGCGTCCTGGTTGCCCTCGCCCGGGATTCCTCCATGGCCGAGGCCGCCCGCGACCAGGACCTCTATGCCGGGATCGCCGCCAAGGGATTCGGCGGCGACCGGGCCAAGGCCAAGACAGCCCTGCTGGGCGCGATGTACGGCGCAACCTCGGGTGAAGCCGGCCGCCTGATGCCTCAGCTGGCGCGGACGTATCCGCGTGCCGTGGATTTCGTGGAGCGGGCCGCACGGGCGGGCGAGTCGGGCGCAACGGTCACCACGAGGCTCGGCCGCAGCACCCCGCCGCCGTCGGAGCGGTGGTTCCATAGCCAGCGCTCGGCCACGGCGGAGGAGCAACGGCGGGCGGAGTCGATCGCCCGCTCGAGGGGCCGCTTCACCCGGAATTTCGTGGTGCAGGGCTCAGCGGCGGACTGGGCGGCGTGCTGGCTGGCGGAATTACGACGGCGGCTGCGCGGCTTGCGCGGTGACGGCGCCGCCGGGACAGGCGGCGCGCTCCGGCCGGAACTGGTCTTCTTCCTCCACGACGAGGTCATGGTCCATGCCCCGGAGGAAGCTGTGGACGACTGCGTCAGGGCCATCGAGGAGGCAGCGAGCGCGGCGAAGGAACTGCTTTTCGGCACGATCCCGGTGGAGTTCCCGGTCAGCGTGGCAGTGGTCGATTCCTATGACAACGCCAAATAGGAGCGCTGAGCCCGCCCGCCGGACGGAAAGTAACCTACCCGGGAGTAGCTCGACGGCCAGCGTGACGGAGGTTACAGTTCTAGTCGCGACTGAAGCAGACCGGTCACAAGCTGATGCAATGACGCATACCAGGGAGGCAGATTCGTCCATGGCGGGCAGATTCGAAATACACCGTGTAACCGACGAGGCGTACCGGCTGCGGCTGACCGACGGCGACGGCAACATCCTTGCGGTGTCGCCCACTTTCAGGTCCCTCAGCATGCTCCGCGATGGAATCAACGCGATGCGCGAGAACGCCGCCACGGGGATCGTTGTGGATCTGCGCCAGCAGCAGGCCTAGGCCCCTATCGGGTGCAGCCGGCCCTGGTCCCAGGGCACTGACCAGCCGAGCTGGTCGAAGAGCCCACTGAGCACGATGCCGGTAAACCCCCACACCAGCACGCCGTTGACCGTGAAGGCAGGGCTGTCGAAGGTGCGCCCCGCCCGATGGACTGTGGCCATCACCCGGTTGTCCGGGTCCAGCAGGTCCCGGACCGGGACGCGGAAGACCTGGGCGGATTCGCCATAGTCCACCACCCGCACCGGGGAGGGTGACTGCCACCACGCAAGGACGGGCGTCACCAGGAAGTTGCTGTGTGCCAGGCCAAGCTCCTGGAGGCTTCCCAGCACCTCAACCCCGCCCGCATCCAGGCCCGTTTCCTCCTCGGCTTCCCGCAGGGCCGCCTCCACCGCGGTTTCGCCACGGTCGATCCGGCCGCCCGGAAACGCAACCTGCCCCGGATGCGACCCCAGGGTGTGGGCCCGTTCCAGGAGCAGGACGTCCAGTGCCGCCGGCGCCAATGGTTTTCCGGATTCCGCGGGGACGTCGTCGAGCACACCGAAGAGCATCAGGACGGCGGCCCTGCGGGCACGTGCAGCGTCCACGGTCAGGGCAGCCCAGCGCGGGTCGGGCGGTCCGGCGGTCCCCGTTTCCGCCCGGCGGACCAGGTTGGCCAGGTCGTCGCGCGCGCTCACGGGGTCCTCTTCTGCGAGGCCATCCTGATTTCGGCGGCACGGTGCGTCTCCGCCAGGAGCTGTTCCAGCAGGGCCTCGCTGCCTGGTGCAAGTTCATACTTCAGGAGCTTTGCCGCCTTGGCCGCATCGGTCTCGCCCAGCCCGTAACTGGGGCACCAGTTGGCAACCGGGCAGGCACCGCAGGCGGGCTTGCGCGAGTGGCACACGCGGCGGCCGTGGAACACCACCCGGTGCGAGAGCATTGTCCAGTCCTTGGGCTCGATCAGTTCCGCGACGTCGTGCTCGATCTGGACAGGGTCCTCCGACTGCGTCCAGCCGAACCTGCGGGCCAGCCGGCCGAAGTGCGTGTCCACGGTAATGCCCGGGACGCCGAATGCATTTCCCAGGACCACGTTGGCGGTCTTGCGGCCCACCCCGGGCAGCGTGACGAGGTCTTCGAGCCGCCCGGGCACCACGCCGTCAAAATCATCCACCAGCCGGGTTGCCAGGGCGATCAGGTTGCGGGATTTGGCCCGGAAGAAGCCCGTGGGTTTGATGATCTCTTCCAGGGCGGCGGGCTCAGCCTCCGCCATGGCCCGGGCATCCGGGTAACGGGCGAAGAGCAGCGGGGTGATCTGGTTGACCGTGACGTCCGTGGTCTGTGCGGACAGGACGGTGGCCACCAACAGTTCAAACGGGTTGGTGAAATCCAGCTCGGCGTGTGCGTAGGGGTACTTCTCGGCCAGCGCCCTGTTGATGCGCCGGGCCCGCCGCTTCAGGGCCAGCACCGACTCGGAAGAAACCACCGGTATGCCGGCGGCCTGGCCGTGTTGGCCGCCCGGCCCGGCGGGAGTCTTCCCGCCGGACCCGGCTGCCCGGACCGCGCCCATAGTTTTAGCCGCGCTCGATGTTGCTGAGGTCCCGCAGGACACCCAGCCGCCCGTCGGTGTGCTGGACGAGGAATTCGTGTCCCCGGTCCTCCAGGGCGAGCACCCAGCCACCGGGTTCAATGACGAAGGCGGGAGCGCCGGTGCGTGGATCGTAGGCTGTGCGGTGCTGCGCGACGGCAAACCAGAAGGCCTCGTGGATCGGGTGCCCGTCCGCTTCGTCGTGGCGGGTGGCGGGGTCCACCGTCGCCCCGATCGGTTCTTCAGGGCGGACCTGCTGCTGCACGGCGGTGGCGGCGGGCGGCTCCCAGGCGGCGCGCGGAGCCGCAGTCCCGGGGCCCGCTGGCCCGGCATCCGCGGCCTGTGCAGGTGGAGCAGTCGGAGCAGCTGCGGCAGTTGGAGCAGTAGCAACTGGAGTGGAGGCAGCCGCAGCCGAGGCGGCGGGCACCTGGGCAGGGCGGACGACGTCGGCTGCCTGTGTTGGCGGGCCGGCGTCAAAGTCGGGGGTGCGGTCTGCCACTTCCGGCGCTGTCGACACGGGAGCGGGAGCGGCGCTAGCGGCAGGTGCCGGGGCGCCCGCGGTGCCGGCAGTGCTGGTGCCGGCTGCCGCCGTGGCTGCCGGCCCGGTCGTGGGAACGGCCGCCGTGGCCGGCGCCTGGGTTGAACGGGCAGGCTCCTCAGTGGAACGCGAAGGGGTGGTGGGGGCGCCGGCCTGGACGGCGGACGAGCCCGCACCGGCCCCGCCAAAAATGCCGCCGCCCTTGGGGCCGCTCTTGGACTCATGGGAAGCGGACTCAGGTTTGGGCTGCTTAGGTGCGCGCGGAGCAGCGACCGGAACGGCGGCGTCCCGGGCCACCACGTGCGCCGGGGTTTCGGGCCGGCCTTGGAAGTCGCCGGACAGGTATGGCAGGAACCGGCCCAGAACGGTGGCTGCGAAAAGGATCACCGAGCCGATCAGCGCCACCAGCAGGACGTGGACGTAGGCGACGGCGACGGTCAGGAAGAAGAAAGCCACCGCAAAGCACGCCACCACGGAGGCGAACTGGTCGATGGACAGGGAACCGATCCGGATCTTCGTTGCCGGCGCCAGCCTGCGTGCAGCGAACAGTGCGCTCACCACCAGCGGCAGGATGATGCCCAGGCCGAGGAAGAACAGGTTGCTCAGGTTCCACAGGTTGTAGCGTGCGCCGAAGATGGGCAGCAGGGAAGCGACGAACAGGATGAGGGTGGCCGCGAAGACCGTCAGGTCACGCACCGTGAACGGGCCCAGCACTGCCTGGTTGGTGTCCTTGGAAAAGCGGGTCGTGCGCTTGCCCGGGGACG
>JABFWC010000367.1 GCA_013362385.1 Pseudarthrobacter sp. | reverse complement strand
GTCGCGCAAGCCCGCGGCCCGCAAGCCCGGCGCCAAGAAGGCGCCCGGAACCCCCGGCGCCCCCAAGCCCAAGCCGCGCACCGGCGCGCCCGGGGCTGCAGCTTCCCGTGCCTTCGGCAGCGAACGCTTCGGCCAGAACCTCGGCCCGGTCCGCAAGCCTGGACGGAAGAAGGGCCCCCGCAGCAACGTTCCCCAGTCCGAACTCCACGATGCCGACGGCGTTCGCCTCCAGAAGGTGATGGCGTCCGCAGGGGTGGCATCGCGGCGGGTGTGCGAGGAAATGATCGCTGAAGGCCGCGTGGAGGTCGACGGCCAGGTGGTCACCGAACTGGGCGTCCGCGTCGACCCCAAGACCGCCGTGATCCACGTCGACGGGCTGCGGATCCAGCTGGACGAAAACCTGGTCTACATGGTCTTCAACAAGCCCAAGGGCGTCGTCTCCACCATGGAGGACCCTGAAGGCCGGCCCTGCATCAGCGACTTCCTGAAGAGCAACAAAAACACCAGCGAACGGCTTTTCCACGTCGGACGACTGGACGTCGCCACCGAAGGCCTGCTGCTGCTGACCAACGACGGCGAACTCGCTAACCGCCTCACCCACCCGTCCTACGAGGTTCCCAAGACCTACCTGGTGCAGGTCCGCGCCCCGTTCCCCCAGGGCATCGGCGCCCAGCTGAAGGCAGGCGTCGAGCTCGAGGACGGCATGGCTTCCGTGGACTCCTTCCGGCTGGTGGACTCCACCCCCGGACACGTCCTGATCGAGGTTGTGCTGCACTCCGGCAAGAACCGCATCGTCCGGCGCCTCTTCGACGCCGTCGGCTTCCCGGTCCAGCGGCTGGTCAGGGTCAAGGTGGGCCCCATCGGCCTGGGTGACCAGCGCCAGGGCAGTATCCGCAACCTCGGCAAGCAGGAAGTCGGGCACCTGCTCGCGTCCGTAGGGCTCTGACCCATGTCGGCATTCCACAGCCACGGCCGCGGGCACCTGAACGGGCCCGTGGTCGTCATCGGTACGGGCCTGCTGGGCACCAGCATCGGGCTCGGCCTGCGCGGCCGCGGGGTTCCGGTGTTCCTGTCCGACCCCTCACCGACCAACCAGGCAGTGGCCGTTGACATCGGAGCCGGGCGCCCCCTGGCAGAACTGGGCGATGCCACGCCGGAACTGGTAGTGGTAGCCGCACCGCCTGATGTCACCGCCGACGTGGTGCGCCAGGCCCTGGAAACCTACCCCGGCGCCGTCGTGGTGGACATCGCCAGCGTCAAGGCCGGCATCCTGTCCCGGCTCCGCGAGCTGGGCGCCGACCTGTCCCGTTACGTCGGAACCCACCCGATGGCGGGGCGCGAAAAGTCCGGTCCCGTCGCTGCGCGCGGCGAACTGTTCACCTCCATGCCCTGGGTCGTTTGCCCGTCCGAAGAGACGTCGGGACACGCCCTCCAGGCGGCCCGTTCGCTGGCCTCCGACCTGGGGGCGGTGGTTTCCCAGTTCACCGCGGACGAACACGACGAAGCCGTGGCCCTGGTATCGCACCTGCCCCAGGTCATGTCGTCGCTGCTCGCAAGCCGGCTGCAGGGAACCCCGCTGCACGCTCTCTCCCTGGCGGGCAACGGCCTGCGCGACGTCACCAGGATCGCCGCCAGCGATCCGACGTTGTGGGTCCAGATCCTCGGCGGCAACGCGGCCAAGGTCGTCGGGATCCTTTACGGCGTGCGGGAGGACCTGAACCGGCTCATCGGCACGCTGGAGGAGCCCGCCGCGCCGGGTGCCCGCCTGGACCTTGCCCAGCTGATCAGCGAAGGCAACGCGGGCCAGGCCCGCATCCCGGGCAAGCACGGCGGACCGCCGCAGGCGTACTCGTGGCTCACTGTGCTCGTCGACGACCGGCCCGGCCAGATTGCGCGGCTGCTCACGGAAATAGGTGAAATCGGCGTGAACGTGGAGGACCTTCGGCTGGACCATTCCTCCGGACAGAACGTGGGCATGGTGGAATTGTCAGTGTTGCCCAATAAGCACGACCACCTGATCGAAGCACTAAACGACCGCGGATGGCGGGTACTTCAGTAATGACACAGGAACTTCTCGACACCTTGCCCGCGCTTCGCGTCGGCCGGCCGCTGGTGGTTGCCATCGACGGGCCGTCCGGCTCCGGCAAGTCCAGTGTGAGCAAGGAAGTGGCCCGCAGGCTCCGCCTTGCCTACCTGGATACCGGTGCCATGTACCGCGCCCTCACCTGGCACTGCGTCACCAGCGGCATCGACCTCGAGGACGGCGCTGCGGTGGAGCAGGCCTCCCGGGACCTGGTCCTGGAACTGAGCACCAGCCCCAACGAGGAATTCGTCCGCGTGGACGGGGTGGACGTCACCGACGCCATTCGTGAACCCGCGATCTCCTCGGCCGTCAGCTCCGTCGCCACCACCCTCGGCGCCCGCACCGAGCTCATCCGGCGCCAGCGCGAACTGATCGAAAAGCACCACCGCCGCATGGTGGTCGAAGGCAGGGACATCACCACCGTCGTCGCGCCCGGAGCCGAGGTGCGGATGCTCCTGACCGCCAGCGAGGAAGCCCGCCTGCGGCGGCGCGGCATCCAGCTGGGCGGCACGCAGAACGCCGAGCAGCTCAAGGCACAGGTCACGCACCGCGATGCCAGGGACTCCACCGTCGTCAACTTCACGCAGGCCGCCTCCGGCGTAGTGACGCTGGATTCCTCCGACCTCGACTTCGAACAGACCGTGGACGCCGCCCTCGTAATCGTCACCAAGGTCCTGAACCGTGACTGACGGCAGGCCCGGCCTGCCCCCTGGCCTGACCATGGCGTGGAGCAGGCCGGTGGGCTGGATCCTTGACCATCTGGTCTACAGGACCTCGGTGACCGGCAGGAGCAACGTCCCCACCGGGGGACCTGTCATCTTCGCCGCCAACCACATCAGCTTCCTCGACGGTCCCGTGATGTTCGGGGCGGCGCCGCGGCCCATGCACATCCTCGTCAAACAGGAGATGTTCAAGGGCTTCCTGGGCCGCGTCCTCAGGGCCTCCGGCCAGCTTCCGGTGGACCGCAGCGGGGACCGCGGCGCGTTGCAGCGCTGCAGGGAGGTGCTCGACGCCGGCAGGTGCGTAGGGATCCTCCCTGAAGGGACGCGGGGGAGCGGCGCAGCCGCGGACATCAACGGCGGAGTGGCCTGGCTGGCGCTGAATTCCGGGGCGCCTGTAGTGCCGGTAGCCATCCTGGGCACCCGGACCGGCCATGAGCACCTCGACTCCGTCCCGCGGCCAGGCAGGCGCTTCCACGGCAGTTACGGCGCCGCCCTCACCTTGTCCCGCCGGACCGGCGAAAGCGGCCGTGCTTCAATGGACAGGGCAGCGCGGGAGATCCAGGCAGCGCTGGCGGGGCACGTGCGGGACACCGTCCAACTCAGCGGGCAGCCCCTGCCTTTCGCTGACCATAAAGACTTGACAGCAGTAGCCGGGACGCCGGCAGATGACCACTAAGGACAGTGCAATGAGTGACACCACGCAGACATCCGGACATTCCGGCGCCGCCGACGACGAATACACGCCCGCCGGCGACGACCAGGTTGCCGAACGCCTGGCAGCGATCGACGACGACGAGGCGGAGCTGCGTGCGGCGTCCCTCCGGGCAGGGCTGGAGGACTACGACCTCGATGAGGACGATGCCGCCCTGCTCAGTGGCGGGTTCGACGAGGAGGACTTCGAAGGCCCCGTCAAGCTGGACCCGGTGCTGGCCATCATCGGCCGGCCCAACGTGGGCAAGTCCACCCTGGTCAACCGCATCCTGGGCCGCCGTGAGGCAGTGGTGGAGGACACCCCCGGGGTCACCCGCGACCGCGTGATGTACCCGGCCCACTGGAACGGCCGCAACTTCACGCTGGTGGACACCGGCGGGTGGGAACACGACGCGCGCGGCATCCACGCCCGCGTGGCCGAGCAGGCCGAGATGGCCGTGGAGCTCGCTGACGCCGTGCTCTTCGTGGTGGACTCGGCCGTCGGCGCGACCGCCACGGACGAGGCCGTGATGAAGATGCTGCGCCGCAGCAAGAAGCCGGTCATCCTCGTGGCCAACAAAGTGGACGACTTCGCGCAGGAAGCGGATTCCGCTGTCCTCTGGGGCCTGGGCTTCGGTGAGCCTTACCCGGTCTCGGCGCTGCACGGCCGCGGGGTGGCGGACCTGCTGGACAAGGTCATGGACGTGCTTCCCGAGTTCTCCACCATCGAGGGAACCGACCGTTCCGGCGGCCCGCGCCGCATCGCCCTGATCGGCCGTCCGAACGTGGGCAAGTCCTCGCTGCTGAACAAGCTGGCCGGGTCCGAGCGCGTGGTGGTGGACAACACCGCCGGCACCACCCGCGATCCGGTCGACGAGTTCATCGAGCTCGGCGGCCGCACATGGCGCTTCGTTGACACCGCCGGCATCCGCCGCCGCCAGCACATGGCGCAGGGTGCCGACTACTACGCCTCGCTGCGGACCCAGGCTGCCCTGGAAAAGGCGGAGGTCGCCGTCGTGCTCCTCGCCGTGGACGAGGTCCTCAGCGAGCAGGATGTCCGCATCCTGCAACTCGCCATCGAGTCCGGCCGCGCCCTCGTCCTCGCCTTCAACAAGTGGGACCTCCTCGACGACGAACGCCGCCGCTACCTCGAACGAGAAATCGAGCAGGACCTGGCCCATGTGGACTGGGCGCCGCGCGTGAATATTTCGGCGAAGACCGGTTGGCACAAGGACCGGCTGGTTCCGGCCCTGGACCTTGCCCTGGAGAACTGGGACAAGCGGATCGCTACGGGCCGGCTGAACGCGTTCCTGGGCGAACTCGTCGCCGCGCACCCGCACCCGGTGCGCGGCGGCAAGCAGCCGCGCATCCTGTTCGGCACGCAGGCCTCAAGCCGGCCGCCGAAGTTCGTGCTCTTCACCACCGGGTTCCTGGATCCGGGATACCGCCGCTTCATCACCCGCCGCCTGCGCGAGACCTTCGGCTTCGAGGGAACCCCCATCGAGGTCAGCATGCGCGTGCGGGAAAAGCGGGGCCGGAAGCGCTAATCCTGGTGTTGCCTACGACACACGTGGTGCTGAAATCCGGAAAGTGTCATTCGCACCGCTCCGGATCGTGTAAGCTCTTCTAGGT